>JBEKAG010000089.1:0-7531 GCA_050015955.1 Nitrososphaerales archaeon | reverse complement strand
AATTGCCGGTGGGGCCTGATATTATGAAATCGATGTAGATGTCGGAGATATTGACCATCGTCAGGGGCTCAAGGATAGCCTGCGGTTGGAATGTGAATGACGTTCCAGCCTTGGAGCTGAATGTGAACGACCGTGACATTGAGAAGAAGACCTGTCCGTAGGGGAGTTGCTTGTTGGGGTGGGGGCTCCTGACGATTGTCATATCGGGGACTATGGATGCGTTGAGCAACATGCTGCCGCTATACCCGGGGAAATCCCTTCCTGGGTTGATGGATGTGAAGGTCGTACTATAGCTCTGACCGGACATATTCCAAGCGGCAAGGGCGGCGCTGGTGTAGAGGCCCGTAGGAGGGACCGGATAGGATGTCACGGCGAGGTTGTGATACTGGGGAAAGATGGTTGCCCAGGCAGGAACCGACAACGGTGTCGCGATGTTGACCCCAGTGATAGGGTTGTTCGGGCCGAATTCGGGCGCAAACACTGCGAGGACGACGAAGAAGATTATGATGACCGCCCCGATTACCCCGATCTTGGATTTTAGAAAGAGCTTTCCGTTTCTCTTCCAACCGCTAAGGAATGCCCACCTAGAAGGTCCGGTCCCAGCCATGCTAACCTGTGCTCACTCTCGGGTCGAGGAATCCGTATAAGACGTCGGCGGCGAAGATGGCGACCAGAACCATCAACGTTATGATGAAGAACATCGCCTGCTCTAAGGGAAAGTCTACGCCCAACACCCCATCATAGATGGCCAACCCAAGCCCAGGCCAGCCGAAGACTGTCTCGGTGATCACCGCGCCGGCAAGAATGAACCCTATAGAGATCGCAAAGGCCGTGACGATAGGAAGGACGGCGTTCCGGAACGCGTGCTTGTAGAGAACCGTCCTTTCGGGGAGCCCTTTCGCGCGGGCCATCAGAACGTAGTCCTCCGCCACGGTGTCTATCATGACGGCTCGTTGTGTCAGGAAGACCCCCCCTAGACCCGCTAGCGTCAGAGTCACGAACGGGAGGAACATCGTCTGCAGGAGGGCGGCGTAGTAGTCTAGTCCCGAGGCCAACAGCGTCGCTGCCCCGAATCCTACATAGGAGGTTTCGGTGAGCTGCAGCTGAGCGAGCATAAGCATGGCCCCGAGGAAGAAGACGGGAAGCGCGTTGAGAAAGAGCAGCACGGCGAGCGACGCAACGTCCAGCACCTTTCCCCTCTTGGCTGCAGCGACGACTCCCAGACCGATTCCTATGAGGAAGGCAGCAACGGTCGAAGTCCCAAGCAGAAGGATTGTGAATGGGGCTCTCGTCTGAATGACCGATAACACGGTGGTTCCCGAGACTCCCTGGATCCCGCCCGTGTTGTAACCGAAATTGAAGGTAAGCATGTTCTTGACGTATAAGACAAACCTGGTGAGCAGAGGGTCGTCAAAGCCGTACGCCTTCATTATGAGAACTTTCAGATGCTCGAAGTACGCAGTCACGTTTTGGGAGCCCCTCGGCGGGACAGTTGGGACGTACAGTGTTATCGCGCACTGCTTGTAGGTCATGCCTGGGCATGAGGTCAAGAAGGGCAGCACCTGGAAGAGGAAGAAGTTGAAGACGACTATCACTAAGACTAGAAGAACGGTATAGACGGTCCGCCGGGCCACGTATCTTGCTAGCCCCATCAACTCGGCGAGGCCTAGTACCTTTCTTAAATTTTGTTACCAGATTTCGCGAAGGCCGTCGAACAGGCCGAGGAGCCAGAGGTCGGCTTCTGCGACGAGCCGTCTGATTCGTTTCTGCAGGACGATTAGGGTTTGCAATCGGATTGAGATGCCTTGGTCAGTGTCGGTCGATCATCGATGACCTCACGGAATCCCCGTCCTACGGTCGGTTCTACCGATATCTAGAGGTCTCTATAGGTAATAGAGCATATATTGATAAGCGGTTTCGGGTTTCTGGCTTCCGGATGGTCGCGGTACCCCAGCGTAGGATGACCTCTTCGACGAAGGTCGCGGTCATAGTAGTCACGGCCGTACTCTACGCCATCGGGAAGGGCCTCACCGCCTTCATACATACCCCCTGGGGGGTCGGACAGCTCCTTGTCGGCGTTTTCCTGCCCGGGTTCATGGCAGTGGTCTCTGACACCTTTTCGGTTGCGGTAGGAGCGGCCCTCGGTACCTTCTTGGGGGACGCCTTGATCCTGACCCCGCTCGGCGCCACAACCCCACAGCTCAGCCTCGTCGCCGGGGTCCCCGGCAACTTTGTAGCCTTCCTGTTCTTCGGTTGGTTCGTGAAGAGGTACCGCACATGGCCGGCTTTCGTCGCGGCCTCGGTCTCCTTCGTGACCCTGGGCAACGTCATTGCGGCAACCTCGGTGGTACTGTTCACCTGGGCGGTCAGGGTCTTCGCCCTTCCCACAGCCTGGGTGCTCGGCAACCCGGCGCTGCCAGTCCAAATCATTTTTGGCTTGACAGTGTTTTGGAACATGACCAGCATCCCCGCGATGGTGGTGGGTGTCCCTCCCCTCCTCAGGGCGGTGAAACCGCTCTACGGTAGGTCTTCGATCCTACAGTACGAACCCGGCTGGCCCTCCTCCCTCGCCGGGAGGCAGACCATGACCGGGATAGGGTTCGGCGTGCTGTTCTTGGCCATCGGCCTCGCGTTTATTGCCCTCGATGCCTCCTCTGCGACCACTTGGCCAGGGCTGGAGCTCTATACCGCAGTCGCTGCGGCGATAATCATCGTGTTCGCGCCGATAGCGAGCGTGGTCGCTGGAACAAAGCTCCAGGCGAAGCCATCTGGGGGCTAGGCCTGTCGCCGTCGCAGCGGCTTTCGCTCCCGCGGCCATAACCAACTTCTTCAGCGTCCACTACGAGCCTGGCCCTGACGGCGACCTCAGGAAGACGGGCGCCGCGGGCGGGGGTTACGTCCTCTCGACGGGCGTGACCACCAAGGCGGCTTTGACCGAAGACGGCGAAGAAGGCAGGGTCGAGGTCGCGGTGGACGGGGACTCGAAGTACCCTGCCACTACTACAAAGAAGGCCCTCGACCTCCTGTTCGCCGACCGCGGTCGACCGAAAGGCGCCTTAATCCTGGATCAGTCCATGGGCGTCCCTGTCGGGTGCGGGTTTGGCGCGAGTGCGGCGGCTGCGATATCGGCCGTCTATACGGCTGCCGCGGTGACCGGGCTCAGGCTGCCGAAGCGCGAGCTCGCCTACTACGCCCACGTCGCCGACATCGTCGAGCAGACCGGCCTCGGCACAGTCTCCGTCACCTTCAACGGGACGGGGGCGGGGGCCATAACTAAAGCTGGGGCTCCCGGCGTCTCGAGATTCCTGAACGTGGGGTATCCAGCGGGGACAAGGATTGTAACTGCTTCGCTTGCGCCCTTCAAGAAAAGCGATGCAATATCCAGGCCCAGGACTGTGAAGAGGATCAACGAGTTGGGCGATAGGGCGCTAAGGACCTTGGTGGCGTCGCCGGACATGGAGACCTTGGCCTCGGAGGGGGAGCGGTTCTCGGGACGGCTGGGGTTGATGACCCCTGAAGTGAAGGACCTTGCGAAATTGGCGAAGGCGTCGGGCGCCGCCTATGCGAGCCAGAACATGATCGGGCACGCAATCCATGCCATCACGACCGCCGCCAGGGCCGGTACCGTCGCCGCTGCCCTCAGGGGCTCGTCCTCAAAGCCGTCGGTCGAGGTCTTTGAAATCGGGAGGCAGCGCGCCCGGGTCCTGAGGTCCGGGGGGAGATGACTAACCGACGGTCAGCAGTTCCTTCGTGAACCGCGTAAGGAGGACCGGTTTCCTACCCGTTTTCACGGTGTCTTCAATTCTGATGCCGTACCTCCCTGGGAAGTAGATTCCGGGCTCGTCCGTCACCACGTCGTTCGCGAGCAGCCTCGACTTGCTCCCCTTCGAGATCGCTGGCATCTCGTGTATGTCGATACCGACTCCGTGCCCGACGCTGTGGTTCAGGTACTTCTCCACCCCTGCCTTCCTGAGGACCTTGACCGCCGCCATGTGGACGTCCTCGCAGACAGTCCCTTCCCTGATGAGGTCGAGCGCCCTCTCCTGCGCCTCGAGGACCGTAGCGTAGTTCTTCCTCATCTCCGCGGTGGCGCTCCCCACAGCGAAGGTCCGAGTCTCGTCCGAGTTGTATCCCTGGTACCTGAAGAAGATGTCAGCGACCACGAAATCTCCTTCCCTGATCCTCCTAGTCGTCAGCTCCGAGTGCGGAAGGGCCCCGTTGGGCCCCGATGCCACTATGGTCGGGCTCAGGGCGGAATCAGAGCCTGATGGGGTCAGCTCGTTGACAGTGGCGACCCTCATGACTTCAGCCGCCACCTCCCACTCTGTCCTGCCTGGTCTCAACTCCTTGGTCAGAGCCTCGAAGATCCTGTCGAGCCCCTTCGACGCTTTCTCTATCCTTGCTACCTCCACCTCGTCCTTGACTCGCCTCGCCTCCAGGAACAGGTCAGCGCGTTTCGTGAATCGCTTCGCCCCTTTGAACTCAGAGTCGTCGTCGACAACAACTGGTCCCTTTCCGAGGCGCTTCACGAGAGCGGCGACGGCGAGCTTCCATCCCTTCGCGACAACGACCTCGGCCTCCTGGCCCAATTCAGACGCCCTGTCCTCCTCAAGGGGGGTCGTTATGACTACCGTCTTGTCAGGAAGGACCAGCGCAGCCCCTCCTCCCCAGAAACCAGTCAGGTAGAAGACGTTGGCGCCAGTCATGGCGACGACCTGCTTCCCTTTTGCGAGCGAAAGTATCTTCTTTCGCCTTTTGCCGTAAATCGTCATGTTCTTGCCGACACAAAGATAGAGCTTATATTGCTTCACTAACGTGACTTCCAGACGGGGCAATCCGCGCGGTGACGTACATCCGTAGGTTAGAGATGCGAGGGTTCAAATCCTCAGGCCCCCGACAAGTCGTCGTCAATTTCGAAAAGGGGTTCAACATCGCTGACGCGATAACGTTCGCGATCGGAGAGAACTCTCCGAAGTCGCTCAGGGCGGCCAACGGCAGGCTCTCCGGGCTGATCTACGACCCAAGGAACGAAGACGCACCGGGCGCTGGAAAGCTGACGACGTGCAGGGTGACGGTCCAGTTCGACAATGCTGACAGGGCGATTCCCATCGATTCGGAACTCGTGACGATAACCAGGGACCTCAGAGACGACGGCGACAGTGTCTACTACGTCAACGGTCGCAAGACGACTCGGTCTGCAATGACGGAGATTATCGACCTGGCTGGCCTCTCCCCTGGGGGCTTCAACATCGTCGCCCAGGGCGCGGCCACGAGGCTGGCCGACTTGACTCCAGAAGAGAAGAGGAGGGTCATCGAGAGCGTCGTCGGTATATCGAAGTTTGACGAACGGAAGGGAGATGCACAGAGGCAGCTGGGCCAGGCCGACCAGAGGCTGGAGGTCGCGATGGCTCGGATTGGCGAGATGCGCAGCACCCTAGAGTCGCTCGACTCCCAAAGGAACGATCTTGTCAGGTCCGATCTCCTTGAGGGCCAAATCAATTGGCTGAGGGCTATCGGGACGTCGCGAAGGGTCAGCGAGCTCAGGGAGAAACTCGCCTCGCTCAGAGCCCAGGAACAGGAGCTGACCGGGAGGATGGGAGACCTGAACGCAAGGATGGCCGACTTCGAAAACCGCATCGCCGAAGTCGAGAGCGAGAAGACCCGGTTCATTGTGGACGTGATTCAGGGAGGAGGAGCCGGCACAGTCGAGCTCCAGTACCAGCTGGCGGAGCTGAGGAACGAGCTGGAGACCCTCGAGGCCGACCTGAAGTCGGCTGAGGGCAACGTGTCGGCCCTTGAAGGCGAGACCGTCCCGCAGCTCAAGACAGTCGTCTCGACCAAGAGGAAGGAGGTCAGCGCAGCGGAGTCCACCGTCAAGCAGCTCACGTCAGAAGTGGCCAAGCTGGAGGCTCACCACGCGGAGCTCTCAGCGAGGCTCAAGGAGTTCTTCAATGCGGGCGAGGAGCTCCGGTCGACAATCGATAAGAGGAGCAAGCAGACTGGGAGAGTCCATGTGAAGCTCGCGGACCTCGGTCAGAAGCTCGGCCAAGTCGATCTGGCAATCAATGCTACGAACGCCAACCTGAGCGTGGAGAAGAGGAGACTCGACGAGCTCAAGCTGCGGGTCGATGGCTACTCTGACGTCCTCGGCAAGTTGGAGAACAACACAAAGAAGCTCTTCGAACTCCACGACACCTCGACTAAAGAGCTCAACCGCATCGATGGCGACCTCTCGGGCACCGAGGAGACGAGGGACAAGCTCGTATCGTCAGTCGAGGAGGCGTCGAAGATCCTGGAGAAGGCAGCGGCTGAAATGTCCAGGGAGGAGGCGTTCAGGCAGATATCAGAGAGTCTCGCCGGGGACCGAAGCGGGCAGCTCAGGCTCCAGGAGTTCTGCGACAACGGGGGAGTTCCCGGGTATGTGGGGCGTCTAGGCCAACTCGTGAAGTACCCACAGTCATACTCTAAGGCAGTCAACGCTGTGGTCGGCAAGTGGATGGGTGCTTTCATCGTTCAGGACCTTAGGTCGATGACGCAGTTGATCAAGGCAGCGAAGTCGCTGAAAGCGAATGCTTTCTCGGTGATCCCGCTTAGTGAGGTCGGGGGCTCCAAGGCGGTCGACGTGGGCAGGTCGGCAGGAGTCATGGGCCCGCTCTCACGCCTGATCAAATGCGGACCAGAGTTCACGGGCCTGGTCAACTTCCTTGCTGGAGACTCTGTCCTTGTGGACACGGAAGCGTTTGCTTACACGCTGGCCTCGGAGGGCGTCAGAGCCGTCACTGTCAACGGCGAGGTCTTCGAGCCAGGAGGGCGCGCATTCGCATATGGGTATCACGAGATCCTTGTCAACCTGATGGAGGGCCTTGAGAACATCGAAGGGATGAGCGAGGTCGAAGATGCCGTCGGAGCCCTGAAGGGCGCGATCGACAGGCGGAGGTCGGAGCTCGACTCCCTCGAGTCCGATTCGCGTTCGCTTATGAAGGAACGCATCAAGAAGATCGTATCGGCGACTAGCCTCAAGGCTGAGGCGACGACTATCGCAAGGATGGCGAACAGGTACAAAAGCATCTTCAGAAGCATGAACGCTGAGTACCAGAGGCAGGCTGGCATTGTCGAGAGGCTGGAGTCGAAGCTGAAGTTCAACACAGACAGGAAGGAATCCTTCCTAAGGGGCATCGCCTCGCTGCAGAATGTGATCTCGGAGACGCAGGCTCTCGGCCTTGATGCGATGCTGGCCGAGGTCGACAGCGTGAGCAGGTCGCTCTCGAGCGAGATCGATTTGATCAGGAACAGGGTATCAGACCTAGACCTCCCCCTTTCTAGGGAGAGGGCCAATCTGGAGAACGTCCTCCTTCGGGCCCTTGAGGAGAACGAACTCGACCTTGCCCAGGCCATCGAAGACCTCCAATCCAACAAGCAATTCACCAGGGAGGCGCCGAAAAGAGTTAGGGAGGTCTCCGAGCAGAAACGCATCATGGAGGAGAAAGTGCAGAAGGTCCTCGAGTCCTCAAAGAGGAGCCAGCCCGTCCTC
>JBEKAG010000088.1:0-8182 GCA_050015955.1 Nitrososphaerales archaeon | reverse complement strand
GAAAGACATAAAGTCCGTGCAGAGCGGTCAGCTCGACGACGACCCGACAAAGTCCAAGGGCGCATGAGATTGAAGAGAGCAGGGCAGTATTCCTCGACCGCGACGGAGTCCTAAACGACCTGGAGTACGACCCAGAAGAAGGACGTATTGGGAGCCCCATGTCTGCAAGGCAGCTCAGAATCTTCTCGTACGTGGGTGAGTCCATAAGGAGAATCAGGGAACTCGGCTTCAAAGCGATATTGGTCTCCAACCAACCCGGGGTCGCCAAGCGCCAATTCACGTATTCCGAATTCCAGAAGATGAGTGAGAAGGTCAGGAAGGAACTCGCGAAGCATGAATGCTCGTTAGATGCAGAATACTACTGTCTACACCATCCTCACGCTCTCGTTCAAAAGTACAAGTTGGACTGCGATTGCAGGAAGCCGAAGCCGGGACTGCTCTTCCGAGCCGCGAAGGAGTACGACCTCGACCTCGGCAATTCATTTTTCGTCGGCGACGCGCTCGTCGACGTGAAGGCAGGAAGAGCCGCGGGCTGCAGAACAATCCTCCTCGGACACGCTACGACCTTCCTCAGCAGTATGATTGAGAAGGAAGATGCAAGACCAGACTTCATGCTGCCGTCTCTCAAGCAGGTCCCAGACCTGTTGCGAAGCCTGATAACTGAAGGCGCCACAGCAGGGAAGAAGGCCCGTAGCTAGCAGCGAAATCCTAAGCGTCAGTGCAAATCGCTAGTGTATCGCGTCCATGCCTTGTCTCGTGGTGGAGTTCCGTCTGCCTTCGCCTAGCGCATGAAGTCATCAGATTGGGGGCTTCCGCCCCATTTCCTGGGACGAAATAAGGTCCTTCAACTGCTCGCACATAAGATGTGAAAGAACTAGGTGCATCCCTTCAACGTGCGGTGTGGAATTCGCGGGGACAACGATACATGCATCCGAGACAGTCTTCAACGCTCCGCCGTCGAACCCCGATAACCCGATGACCTTCCCACCGTTTTCTTTTGCGTATTTCACGGCTTTGAGCAGATTCTGGGACCAGGGGCCAGCCTTGTCACTCCCCGAGCCGCCGTGGACGCTTATCGCCACGAGCACGTCCCCCGTCCTGAAGAAGTTCCTGAGTTGTTCGTAATAGATGTCACTCCATCCGTTGTCGTTTGTCAGGGCGCTCACGAGTGGAATGTTATCCACGAGGGAGAACGCACGGAACTTCCTGGCCGCCCCGTCCGACACCCATTTGTCAAGGTCGCAAGCGAGATGCGTCGCAGTGGAAGCGGAACCTCCGTTGCCAATAGTGAAGACCTGGTTGTCGTTCTTCCAGGCCTCATAAAGAACTTCTACGGCCATGTCTATCGACCTCCTGTCCAGCTTCGCCGCAATCTGAGTAACTTCCTCAAGGTACTGATTTGTTCGAGACAAATCTACTTGCTTCGCTCCCTGTTAGGTCTAATTAAATCTGACAATTCGCCCGTCAATTTCAATGCTCCGCGCTGGAGGGAAGGCCATTTCTCTTCTGGAGACTGGTTAAATATCCGAGGCGGCGGCATAGCATGAGCGTCGATAGCTTCTTTGATCGTCTCAAGAACCCCTTTCAGACTGTCTCTCGGAGGGGGCGGGACAGACCTCCCAGCGTATTTCACCAAGTATGGAGGTTTCTTCGTTTCCGGGGCTGTAGACAAGTATATGCATATTGTCGTGAACGATAGGTTCGAGCCGGGGATAAGGCTGAGCTACAGTCAGACAGAGATAGTCGACTCACCTGATTCCATACGTCACCCGTCTGTGAGAGAGGCGCTGAAGCTCCTGAACATGAAAGACAGGATCGAGATAGTATCGCTCGCGGACGTCCCGGCAGCGACTGGTCTTGGGTCTTCAGGAAGTTTCACTGTGGGATTGCTCAATGCTCTCTATGCACACCAGAGGATAGTCAAGACGCCCGAGCAGATTGCGGAGACAGCTTGCGACATCGCCCTGAACCGGCTACACGAACCCTCGGGAAAGCAGGATGAGTACACGGCTAGTTTGGGGGGCATCAGGTCCTACGAGATTGACACAAAGGGGCATGTCACAGCCAAAGAGCTCGATATTTCAGACCACACGCTGTCCGAGCTCGAACATGTGATAATGATGTTCTACACAGGGATTACCCGGAGAGCGGGAGAAGTCTTGGAGGAACAGCAAGGGAGGGTTACCAACGGCGACGGCGATGCAATCGAGAAGATGCACGCCATAAAGGCAATCGGTCTGGAGAGCAAAAAGGCACTCGAGGATGGTGACCTCAAGAGATTCGGAGAGCTGTTGCACGAGCACTGGACAGTGAAGCGTGGAATCACGGACAGCATGACCACGAACAGTATCGATTCGTGGTACTCCATCGCGAGGGAGAATGGTGCCATAGGCGGAAAACTCGTCGGGGCAGGGGGCGGAGGCTTCCTAATGCTCTACTGCGAGGACGGGAGGGAGAAGGTCAGGGCTGCCCTTGCAAGCCAGGGACTAACAGAGATGTGGTTTAGGTTCGACTTGGAAGGCAGCAAGGTAATCTATAACGTTTAGGACCGCAAGGTAAGGAATAGAGGAGTCCTCTTGGGTTGCAAGTCGCAATCCTGGCGGGCGGCCTTGGGACGCGACTCGGGCGTGTGACGCAGACCGTTCCGAAGTCGATGGTTCCGGTGAACGGGAAGCCATTCCTTGAGCATGAGATTGGCCTGCTGAAACGAAGCGGTGTAGGCGATCTCGTGTTGTGCATCGGCCACCTCGGCGAGAAGGTGGAAGACTACTTTGGGGACGGCAGCAAGTGGGGGGTCAGAATCAGGTACAGCTACGACGGGTTGAAACTGATGGGGCCAGCTGGCGCGCTGAAAAGAGCCGAACCGCTCCTCGAAGAATACTTCTTCGTCACCTACGGCGACGCCTACCTCCGGGCTGACTATCAGAGCATCATGAGAACCTTCGTCGATTCGGGGAGACTCGGGCTGATGACTGTGTATGAGAACAACAAC
This sequence comes from Nitrososphaerales archaeon, assembly GCA_050015955.1. Classification (GTDB taxonomy): domain Archaea; phylum Thermoproteota; class Nitrososphaeria; order Nitrososphaerales; family Gagatemarchaeaceae; genus UBA183. The sequence goes on along the minus strand of JBEKAG010000088.1, from coordinate 5,190 downwards.
AAGTACGGAAGAAGCGACGTCGTCGTGAAAGGGGGTTACGTCGTACGTTATGACAAAGAAAGCCGAGGCTGGGGCATGGACTGGGTGAATTTCGGAGTATCCACATTCAGAAAGCGCGCTCTGGCTCTTGTTCCCTTGGGGAAGGGATGCGGGGAGCGGGAGTTCTACGGGGAATTGATCAAGCGTAATGAACTCCTGGCATTCCCCGTGAAAGAGAGATTCTACGAGATAGGAAGTCCCCGGGCTCTGAAGGAATTCGAGCGATTCATATCGAGCCAAACCTGATGCAGCATCCAGAGGTCAAAAGATGAAGCGACTCGGCTCGCGGGGAGACCGTTACGCGTATGAGTTTATGACTTCCGCACACTTTTCAATCCCATTGTACTTCTTCGAAATGAGTCTGATGGCCTCCACGCTCTTTCTGTATCTTGGGTCTCTCACGCACGAATCGACAGAATCAGTGAGTCTCTCAGCATCCAGACCCTCCGGGGGAAGGGCAATCCCGAGTCCGAGCTTCTGAAATTTCTCGGCGTTTCCGAGCTGCTCCGAGTGATTGTGTATCGGAATGAGAACCGCTGGCTTCCCTAGATCGATGCACTGTCCAATGGTTCTGTGACCGGACCGTGAAACCAGCACATCTGAAAGCATGAAAAGTTCGTCCTTGATTGGGCACCAATCGTAGAGTAAGGTCCCGTTGGCCAGTCTCCTGGGCTCCCTCGAACCCCCCAGATAGCCCAGAGAAACGACGACATTGTATCTGCTTGATAACGCACTAGTTGACTGGATGACTGTGTTGATGAACCCCTTTTTCGTCGCGTCCGGTCCGCTTATCTGAAAGAAGACAAGCGACCGTCTATCAAACTCGAGAACGTCCCTCGCCTTTTGAAGCCTGTCCTCACTCACCTCGAGACTAGGAGTTGTGAATCCTACGTATCTTACAATGTTTGACAGGTCGGTTCCCGTTACGTTGGCCTCCCCAATCGTGTAGGGAGGAGGGAGGTCTGTCAGCAGGATCTCATCGCTCAAAGACCACGCAAGTCCCAGAACATCTCCCCCGATCCTCTCGTAAAATAGCCCAAGCGCGTCCCCTCTGAACCTCGGAGGAAGGCTCACCTTGAACTGGTTGAGCATCGTGATGACGGGATGGGATTTCGACTTGGCTGCAATGACGGCCGAAAGCCTCGAATCGGACACTGTAACTCCGGGACCGAACTTCGCAATGCTCTCCGCCTCGAACACAACCTGCTTCAAGAAGGAGCGAAGCATGAAAGGAAAGTGCAGCGCGAAGTCCCTGGAAGAGAAGCTCCCCTCTTCCGTCCATTCTACATCAAATGAAGGGCACTCAACTGCGTCCGCCTCTGGCTGGTGCGTCTTGATGTACTCCAAACCCTGACCCGAGCATGAGTAGCGAACTCTGTCCGCATCGACTCCGAGGCGCTCGACGATGTCGACGGCCCTGGTTACGTGACCCAGCCCTGAGCCGAAGACGGCGAAGTAGATCCTACGCAAAGTAATCGCCTTTCTCGCTCCGTGCCGGTAGGACCTATTTATCCGCGGGCCGACCGCGACGTCTGATTCTGCGCGCGCGCACCCAGGGCAGGCTTCATTGAGTGCTTGCACCGTTTCATCAGATTCACGGCTTCTAGCGCAATCAACCGGTTCACTCCTGTTCTTTGTTGTCTAACCCGCTGGAACGGTCAGTGGTCAGCTCTAACGGCGAGACCCCCGGTTTGACTGACAATTTCTGTAGCATGCCGCCGTCTGGCCATCAATCTATCGACAGCGTATACTGAGATACTAGCGTATGCGACCCCGCCCAGCAGGTCGACAAGGAAGTGCTGCCCCAAGTAGACTATAGAGAAGTACACGCCGCCCAATATTGGAAGCGACACGAGGCCATACTTCCGGCCTAGCTTGAACATGAATATCGAAAACAGCGTCGCGTAGGCAGCGTGAAGGCTCGGAAACGCGGCGACCTTGTCGGATTCCCCCAGCGCCGTACGTGCCAGCCACGGTGGATAAGTTGGAAAGGCTACGAAAGTGAGGAGGGCCAAATAAGAAGTCACAACAAGCGAATATGTGTACCTGCGATAGACAGCTTTGTCCTTGAACCAGAACAGCACGAAGGCAATCACAATCAGGAACACGTGCAACCCGTAGAAGATGGTCGAGACGAAGGTGGTGGCCGAAGATCTGAACGCTGTCTGGACGTCAGCAACCAAGTTAGAACCAACCAGCGCCTGGTCTACCCCGGCCAGCGATGTCGCGCTCCCCGAATGGGTTACGATGCCGGTGACTCCCTGCAGAGCCTCATAAGTAAGGAGCACTGCGACGATGAGTACAGTATTCTTCACGAATTCCTTCGACCTTGTTGCCAGGCCTATGAAGGGCATGATTAACACCACGACCGCCCCCAGGGTAATCACTGGGAGCGTCCCAAATCTCAAGTAAGCAGCCACGACGACGGTCACATAGATGAGAACCGCGGCGATCAGGGTGGAATTGAGACCGAAGAGGCCCTTTCTGACGTCTTTCTCGGCCTCACCCATCTCGTCCAAGGCTCAGATGACTGCCATGTTTTGGGGTTCATATAAACGGTGTACGAGACGGAGTGAGGGCTCGCCATCACGGAAGCAACCGCGCGGGGCAAAGTTGCCTCCCGGCCTGTTAGGACTCCAGAACCCCTTCGAAATCGGCGGAAGAATCCTACAGGATCGAGTCAATCACGTCCGTGGGACCAAGCCAACGCATATACCCTTTCGACCAATCCGGGTTCAACCTATCCCCGCAGCCTTTCTGAGCTGTTCGATCATGTCGGTCCTTTCCCAGGTGAAGTCTGGGTCTTCCCTGCCAAAGTGACCGTAGCAGGCGGTCTTCCTGTAGATTGGTCTGAGGAGTTTAAGGTGGTCGATGATTGGACCCGGACGCATGTCGAAGACCATTCCTGCGCAATCTGCTATTCTCGAATCTGGAACTCTTCCGGTGCCGAAGGTGTCGACCATGAAGGAGACAGGCTTGGCTACGCCAATCGCATATGCGACTTGTACCTGACACTTTTCTGCTAGGTCCGCAGCCACGATGTTCTTGGCAACGTATCTGGCCATGTAGTTCCCCGAACGGTCCACCTTGGTCGGGTCCTTGCCCGAGAAACAGCCTCCACCATGAGAGGCGACGCCGCCGTATGTGTCCACGATGATCTTCCTGCCCGTCAGGCCCGAGTCGGCGAGGGTGCCTCCTATGACGAATCGGCCTGTCGAGTTCACCAGGAACTTTGTGTCCTTGTCAAGCAGGTTGCTGGGTACTGCCTTTTTGACGACCTTCTCCACCACTTCTCGTCCGACGACCTGCGGGTCAACCTCCTCGCTGTGCTGGGCAGCGACCACGACCGTGTCGACCCTCACGGGTTTGACTCCGTCGTATTCGACGGTGACCTGCGACTTGCCATCGGGGCGCAGATAGGGAAGGAGGGCTTCCTTCCTCGCACCGGCCAGTTCCCTAGCTATCCCGTGGGCGAGCATGATAGGAAGTGGCATCAGCTGCGGGGTTTCTTTCGTTGCATATCCAAACATCATGCCCTGGTCTCCAGCCCCCATCTCTCCGACCGGTCTGGCCACCCCCATCGATATGTCGGGCGACTGCTCTTCGATTGAAACGAGGACCCCGCAAGTCTGCCAGTCGAGGCCGTCTTTCGCGTTGTCGAAGCCGATGTCCTGAAGGACATCCCTGACTATCCGCTTTATGTTGACGTAGGCAGACGTCGTAATCTGACCCGTCACAACCACCGTGCCTTGCATGATCAGAGTCTCGCAGTCGACCCGCGCCTTCTGGTCGGAGGCCAGGATGGCGTCCAAAACGGCGTCAGAGATCTGATCGGCACACTTGTCCGGGTGCCCTTCTGTGACGCTTTCCGAGGTGAAGAGATGCCTGCTCATTTTGGGACGCTCCATCCAATTGCTGACCAGTCATAATTGGCAGTAGCTACGCGTTGCATTGTCGAGCAGGTGCCCAAGTAATGGCTTATATGGGTTCATGACGAGGATATTCTTGAGAGAATAATGGCGGTACAACTGATAGACCCCAAACAACTGAAACGGATACGCATGCAACTGGGGTACACTCAGGCAGGCCTCGCTGTGGCGGCCGGGGTCAGTCAGTCGATAGTGGCAAAGGTCGAGGCAGGTGTGGTCGACCCCACCTTCAGGACCCTGAGGGCGATTTCGACAGCTCTAAATTCAAGAATCGTCACCACAGGGAAAAAAGCGGCAGAAGTCATGTCCTCGCCAGTGATAGGCGTGAACAGCGATGCAAGGCTCTCTGAGTGCGTTGCTATAATGAAGAAGAACGCATTCTCCCAGATGCCTGTCTTTTCGAGTGGTAAAATGGTTGGCACAATAACGGAAGGGCGTATCCTCGACCTCTTGGCCGCGGCTCCCGATCCTGCAGAAGTCCTGAGTCAGAGGGTCAGAAACCACGTCCAACCGGTCTTTGCGGTCGTCGGCAGAGATACTCCGGTGGAGGCGCTCTTCTCTCTGTTTGGATATCTGCCAGCTGTGCTCGTAGTCTCGGGGGAAAAGGTTCTGGGGATAATCACTAAGATTGACATGTTGGCAGCAGGAACCTAGCGGGAATCCGAGGTACTTGGAAACGTCCCCTTCGATTGTGAGCGACACTCACCCCCAATCGGGCGTCTGGTGAGCTGGTTCACCTATGAACCCGATGCGAGGAAGGTTCTGACGTTCTTCTTGTAGAAAACGAAGTAGGTAATTATGGCGAAATCTATCAGAATCGACACGTGCATGATTGTGCAGTAGATGCATACGGTCTTCAGAATTACAAATTCGACTGTCATGAGGTAGGGAACTATAGCGAGGCCGACGAACCTCCACGCGAACAACACCCTGAATGCCTTCTCGTAGAGCCAGTCGCTTCCAAAGGCGACAAGGAAGATAAGCACCAAGTTGAGGACGAAGTATGCGACAGCCAGAATATCGAGGTTGAAACCATAGACCGAGTTGTAGCTGCTCGAGAGCACAGCCCCGCAGTTGGTCGATATTCCCCAGAAGGTCTGGCTGGAGGTGCAGCCCGGCAGCTGCTGATGAAGCAAGTAGTAGAGGTAGAGCACGATCGAGGAAGCGGTGAGCCCCACTATGGACATCACCACCAGAACTAGCAGCTTCAGAGGACTTACTC
>JBEKAG010000087.1:0-6623 GCA_050015955.1 Nitrososphaerales archaeon | reverse complement strand
GCTCTGAGACAAGGTTTCCTTTCAGGTGAGCACGAAGTCGCACGATAAAGCCGTTGTGGGGTGGCATGAGAAGGCGTGCGGCCTCCGGGATTCGGACCCGGGCGAACGGCTGTCTCCTCTTTGCGATTGGGAAGCCGCTATCCTAACCAGGCTGGATCAAGGCCGCCCCGCCGTACCTCAGGATGGAAATACTATAAACGAAGCCATTCCGGACGAAACCCTATATTGAGTCATGACTTGACAGCCGAGGAGGTGCCCCGGGTCAAGGAACAGACCCAGGGCGGATATGAGAAGGCATACCGGCATCGTGGGAAGCTCCTCAAGACGAGTACGCACCAACTCGTTGCCGACCTCCTCGATTCCCTCAGAATCCCGTTCAAGGAAGACGTCCTGATCCCCGATGCTGGTTCCATCGCCGCCGATTTCCTAGTCAATGGGACGTGGGTCTTCGTGGAAAGATCTCTCGGCAGAACGGAGATGCGGAGGTTGAAGAGAACAGGCAGGAACTGCGTCCTCATCAGCAAGGACGACTTCAGAAGTGACAGATCAGACCCCGGGATACGAGTATTGGGCCTCGAGGAATCCGGTGACCTCCAAACCATCTTCCTAGACGACCCCTCGTTCAACTTCGACTACGCGCACATTCTACCTAAGACCCAGAAGTGTTCTGTAATGCATGGACACACATCGTCAGCTTTGGTCGAAGTGGTCGGCCGCCCGATCGACGGCATGGTCGTCGACTTCGGGGTCGCGAAGGAGATTATCAGGGACGCAATCAGCAGCCTCGACCACAAGCTGTTCATCAACGAGAGGTACGTCACCAGGATGGATGTGAAGAGCGTCACCCTCAGGTTCAAGACTGTCCATGGGGACTTCGCGATTCAGGCCCCTAAGCCCACAACTATCCTTCTGTCCGGCGAGGCAACAGTCGAGAACCTCGCAAGAGAGGTCGTCTCGAGGATAGCACCCCGGATGCCTGAGAACGTGACCGCGGTGGGCGTCTACGTGTATGAAGGGCTCAACAAGGGGAGCCACCTGTTGGCCCAGATTCACCGGGATGGCGAAAGACCACGAAAGAAGCCATAGTGCTTCTCTCGGGTGGCATAGACTCGGCGACGTGCATACAGCTGATGAGAAGGAGGTACCACGTTCGGGCCCTGACTTTCGAGTACCGCAGCATAGCGAGAAGAGAGCTCGAGGCGGCCAGGGCAATCGCCCAGGTGACTGGCATCGGCGAACATCGGTTCGTCAGGCTTCCCGACCTCAGGGAGGCGACCGAAATCAGGGGAGCGGACTTCGCTAGCGTGCCGCCGATCTACATTCCAATGAGGAACGGCATCTTCTACTCCCTGGCTGCGTCCTACGCCGAAGAGACAGGCGCAGACTTCATAGTAGGAGGGCACAACAAAGAAGACGCCAAGACCTTCGCAGACGCGGCACCGGCTTTCTTCGATGAACTTGAGCGAGCTTTCCAAGTGGGGTCGCCCATCCTCAAGAAGAGGCGGACGAGAATCCTTCTACCCCTGTCAGCAAAGACGAAGGTCCAAGTGGTCAGGCTTGCCTCCTCCTTGGAGGTTCCCTTAGGGTTGACATGGAGCTGCCACAGATATGGCAGAAGCCACTGTTGGGAATGCGATGGGTGCCGCGCAAGAATGGCGGCGTTCGAGAAGGCGGAGGTCTTCGACCCATTGAGAAACCCCGACCAAGCAGGGAAAGTTTCATAAGCAGTCGGGAATTCGTGAGGGTGCCTTTGGTGTCCGAGGACAACCGTTTTCCTGGCGCTCTCGAGTTCATCGATGTCACAGCCGACGTCCAATCCGAGTTATCCCACATGCCGGTGGCTGCGGGGGTCGCAAACCTTAGGGTCCTGTTCAACGGTGGAAATCTGAACATGCCAGTCTACCTTTCCATCCAGACCTCGACGGGACTCCACAGGGGCGTCCACATGAGCAGGCTCGTTAGGGCCGCAAACGCACGGAACGCGACAGGAATGGAGGAGTGGCTGAGGTGGATCTGCAGAGAAGTGAACAAGACGCAGCCGGGTACTTCGGTTACTTCCACTTTCGAGCTGCCTTACGAAGACCAGTTCGCCCGCATGAGGATAAGGACGACAGAGAGTGGCGCACTCACATACATGCTCACGGTGAGCGGGATGACCGCCTGTCCGTGCAGCAGGAAGATGATAGGTGTGGGTCACATGCAAAGGGCAGAGATCTCGCTGGTATTGAAGAGCAGGAAGACCCTCGACTCGCTCAGAGTGATTGGTCGCATCAATGAATGTTTCTCGGCGACCCCCAGGGAGGAGATGAAGAGGGTCGAGGAAGCAAAGAAGATCCTGGAGGCGCAGGCGAACCCAAAGTTCGCCGAGGACCTCGTGAGGGAATGCGTCGCCAGGTTTCCTGACGCCGAGTATGTGAACGCGAGGTGCTTCGAATCTATCCACCTTCACGATGCTGTTGCGAACTGGTCGGCGCGGCCGGGTTGGATGCCAGTGATGTAGCGCCTGGGGAAACCATCAGCTTAAATCAACAAGAGCTTGCTTAGCTAAGACAGATGGCGGAACTTCTCATCGGTACTTCGGGCTGGTCGTACAGTGAATGGACAGGCGTCTTCTACCCGAATTCCAGCACCAACAAGCTCTCCTTCTATTCGAAGGTCTTCGGGACCGCCGAAATAGACTCCACGTTCTACTCCTTCCCGTCGAAGGGCCTGGTCCTTGGATGGGCCAGGTACTCTCCCGAGGAATTCGTCTTTTCAGCCAAGCTGCCGAGGACAATAACCCACGAGAAGAGGCTGGACCTGAGCCAAGGAGTAGAATCCGATCTAGTCAGGTTCCTGAGCCTGATGAAACCACTCATCTCGACCGGGAAGCTGGGGCCTGTACTGATTCAACTGCCACCGAGCTACTCCTACGAGGGGGACTTCGGGAAGCTGAAGTCGTTCCTTGAGGTCATCCCCGACGACGTCAGGTTCGCCGTAGAGTTCCGCCACCCTTCGTGGCTGAGAGATGAGGTCTGGTCGCTGTTGAAGTCGAGGAACGTGGCAAACGTGATAGTCGACGAACCTCTGCTGCCCCCTGAGACGGTGGTGACCGCCGACTTCGCATTCATCAGATGGCACGGGAGAGGCACGCGCCCATGGTACAACTACAGGTACACCGAAGCGGAGCTCAAGAAGTGGGCCCCCAAGGTGATGGAGGTGTCGTCAAAGGTGAACAGGACCTTCGGATACTTCAACAACCACTTCAGGGGCTTCGCAGTCGAGAACTCTCTCAAGCTGATGGGGATGCTCGGAGTCTCCAGGCCGGAGCAGGACGAGGCAGGAGCAAAGGCGTCGAGGTTCCTCGACAGCGGGGGTAGGAGCGAAGGCGAGGGGAGCATGCTCGAGTACCTAGGCAAGAAAGGAGTGTGAATCAGTGAAGGTCAAGATGCTCCTCGATGACGGGAGGCCGAAGGTCGACCCCAGCGAACTCAAAGAAGTGATCGAGAAGGCCGGCATGACAGTTGGCGATAGGAAGGCCGACGTCGGCGTAGTCGTCGGCGGCGATGGAATCTTCAGCATGTTCGGCAAGAGTGAAGAGATACCACTGCTGTTCGTAGGCGTCAAGTCGAGAGGCGCCACAGGGTCGAAGGCGTACATGGCTGCAACCTACTTCGACGAACTGCCATCTGCTCTAGATGCGGTCGCGGCGGGTCACTTCACCGTGGAAGAGCACGGGCGACTAGAGGTCCTGAAGAACGGGAAGCATCTCGGGGAGGTCTTCACCGACGTATATCTGCAGAGGGGAGCAGAGAGCAACTGTATCAGGTACAGGCTCAAGGTCACTTCGCAGGGCACAGTCATCGAGGAGGCGGCAATCGGGGACGGTGTCGTGGTCACGACCTCGGCGGGTTCCACAGGCTATTATTCGTATCCTGACAGAGTGGACGGAAAGGAGATGAGGACCGATGCCTACTCGACCGTCGGAAGAGACGAGATAGGAATCTGCCACATAACGCCGACCTACACAGAACGATTAGAGACGGGCGGACATCCGTTCAGGTACACGGTTCCATGGGAGAGCAAGGTCGAGTTATGGATCTCGAGGCCTGCCGATGCGAGGCTCTACGGTGCGACAGCCGGCCGGAAGGGGGTCAAGATCGGAATGGGAGACAGGATAGCGGTAGTTCCCAGTAGGAACACCACGAAGGTCATCGTTCTGAAACATTCGTAGTCATTTGCTGGGCTCTTCACCGGTCACGATGTAGTCGACCGACTCGCCGATGTATGTGGCATGATCCGCGATGCGCTCCAAGTATCGTAGAATCAGGCTAGCGGAAAGGGCGCATCTGATGTCCTTCTTCTGGTCGAGGACGACCTGGAGGTTCTGTCTGTAGCTGTCGTCCACCGCGTCGTCCAACTTGGGGACCCGCCTCGCAAGAGCGACGTCCCTCCTCGCGAAGGCGTCGACGCTCATCCGGATCATTTCTTGGGTGTTGCGGGCGGTCTCGATGACTGCCTCGTGGTCGCACTTGCTGAGGTCGCCGAAGACTTCTAGCACCTGAACGATGTCAAGCGCGTACCTCCCGAAACGGAAGAACCCGTAGGATATCTCGAAGCAGGCCTTGATGAATCTGAGGTCTGATGCCACGGGCTGGAACCTGGCGATCAACTCCATCGAAAGGTCGCTCACCTCGCGGTGCAGGATCTGGAGACGACTCGACCAATCCCTGACCTCATCACCCTTTCTGCCTTCGACATAGGCTTCAATCGAAGCAGTGACCGCGCTCTCTGAGAGGGTGGCCATTTCCAGCAGCATGCCGTTGAGCCTGTCGAGGCCCATGTCCATGAGTCTTGGCAACTCTCTCCACTACCCGAATTTACCCGTGATGTACCTCTCCGTCAGTTCTTCGTGGGGGTTCTCGAAAATCCTCTTTGTCTCGTCGTACTCGATAAGCTTTCGATTCTGGCTGTGGCGGCCGGGTCCAGGGCCGAACAGGGTTCGTCCATCAGAATGACATCAGGCTCAAGCGCGATCGCCCTAGCTATGCAAAGCCTTTGTTGCTGTCCCCCTGAGATACTTGTGCCGGGCTTGCCCAAGTCGTCCCTTACTTCTTCCCAAAGCCCAGCCTGCTCTAGACTGCGCCTGACAATCTCGTCAAGGTTCCTCCCTCTCTTCAAGCCCGTCAGTTTCAGACCTGCAGCTACGTTATCGTAGATTGACATTGTCGGGAACGGATTTGGCTTCTGAAAGACCATGCCTACTCGCCTCCTAATCAACACAGGGTCCACCCCCTTTGCATAGATGTCCTCGTCATCAAGGAAGACCTTTCCGGCCATGGTCGCTCCCGGCACAAGTTCGTGCATCCTGTTCAGGCAACGCACGTAGGTCGACTTCCCACAACCTGACGGACCTATGATGGCAGTCACCGCGTTGCTGGCTATCTTCAGGGAGACCTCGTTCAGAGCCTGTTTTCCACTGTACCATGCGCTCAGGCCGACTGTCTCTATCTTCTCTGCGCCCTGCAGCGGCATCGACCTGGGGTCGCCATGGTCAACTTCTAATGTCTTCATCTGACTCAAATCCTGTATCGAAGCAGTCATCTGCGTCCCGCCGGTCTCTTCCAGCTCGCAAGTCGTACTGTTATGTTGATGACCAACACCATGAGAATCAGCAGAAGTGCGGCGCCCCAGGCCGCTTGTTGGTATCCGAGGTATGGCTGCTTCCAGTCTGTGAAGATGTACATTGTAAGTGACCCAACTGGCCCGCTCAGGCCGTGCAGGTAGTAGGTATTGCCGAAGGCGGTGAACAGAAGGGGAGCCGTCTCACCAGCGACTCTTGCGACCGCGAGCAGAGAACCAGTAATGATCCCGGCGCGCGCGGCCCTGAGGACGATGCTGACTGTCGTTCTCCACTTCCTGATGCCAAGAGCCGAAGAGGCTTCCCTTATCGAGTTCGGCACCAGCTTGATTGACTCTTCGGTCGTCCTAGAGACAATTGGAACCAGGATGAAAGAGAGTGCAAGTGCGCCTGCAAGTGGGGAGTAGCCGAACAGAAGGACGAAGATGAGATAGATCGAGATGCCGGCTATGATGGTTGGAAACTCGGTCAATACGTCATTGAAGAACCTCATCACGGATGCATATGCGTTATCGCCATATTCGGCGAGGTATATGCCTGACATGACTCCGATAGGCATGCCGATGATGCACGTCAGACCGACCAAGACCAGGGTTCCTTGAATTGCAGGTCCAATGCCTCCTGGGCTCGTTGGTGACGGGAGCGAACTCGAGGTGAGGAAGGCCCAACTCAGAGCTGGGGCGCCCTTGACTATGACTTCAAGGAGTATGCTTCCCAGAGGAATCACTGCTATCACTACACATGCGACTCCTAAGAAGGTGAAGAGCCGGTCTTTGAACCGCCTAACCTTGTAGCTGTCCAACCTATTCGACAGCTCCTCCCTTGACCTTCAGGACTCTCGTTACCATCAACCGCGCTACGATATTGACCGAGAGGGCGAGAATCATGAGGAAAAGCCCGACCCCAAGAATGGCCGAGAATTCGGTAGTCCCTGGTGTGGCCTCGAAGAAGAGGTTGAGGATCAAGGACGACATGGTCTGGCCCGGCTTCAACAATGAAGTCG
>JBEKAG010000086.1:0-5161 GCA_050015955.1 Nitrososphaerales archaeon | reverse complement strand
GCTGACATAGGCCTGATAGTGGGGGCGCTTTCCGTTTCGATACTAGCAAGCCAGTACGCCGCGGCCAGGCTCCTCCTCAAGGTGGGAGCCAGGAAGACTCTCGCCTTCTCAGAGTTCCTTACGGCGTTGGTGCTGGGGGGCTGGCTCCTGACACATTCCGTGCCGGCCCTCGTTCTGATCGGCGTGGTCTTCGGCGTCTCCGTTGCCACCTGGGTCCCTGCACAATCCTCCCTGATTTTGACCGCAGCCCCTGCAGACGAAAGGGGAAGCGTGAGCGGGAAGCTCGCGGCCTTCCGCGGTCTGGTCGCCTTCCCAGCGCCAATCCTCGGAGGGCTGCTCTTCAACGCGTTCGGCTACTATGTCCCTGTCTTGCTCAGCTTGGTAGGCGAGGCCTTCACTACGGCGGCGATATTGAAGCTGCTTCCTCGCAACGCCTGATGTTCGCTCGAGCAGCCTGCACTCCGAGAAGCGTGCACCACTCTCTCGTCTTCGCACATGTAGCATGAGCCGTAGTGCCAGAAGTTGTGACGCCCGCAGTACCTGTGCGCGCGCTGAAGGCCGTTAGATCATCTTCTGATGCGATTAGGCAGGTGAGCCTAATCTGTCTGACGGAGGGGCTCTCGGTAAGAATTCTCAGAGACCGGGAGATGACTCTGACGAGTTCGTCAGCCCCCACCCTCTGGCCACCTCTGTGGCCGCTAAGCAACGGACTAATCTGCTCAAGGCCCAACACTTGGACCTAAGACGAAGTGCGTCAGGTTGACGCCTTCTGTTTGCAAGGCCCGCCCCATCTGGGCATAGGGTTCGAGTCTTTCCTATTCGACTAATCTCTTCAGGACGACAGATGCGCATGTGATGAGGAAGATAGTAGAGAGAAGGAGAACTAAGATGTCGACAGGCAACGTTGAGTAATCCCCCGTCAGAAGCATGGATCTCATTGCATCTACGCCGTAGCTAAGTGGGTTGAACCTAGAAATATACTGAAGCCAATCTGGCATCAGATTGACGGGGTAGATCGCGTTGCTCGCGAAGAAGAGGGGCATCGTCATTGCCTGCCCGATGCCCATCATTCTGTCACGCGTCTTGAGGAATGAAGCGAGCGTCATTGACAGGCTAGCGAAACACATTGCTAGTAGGACAGCCGCAATGAAAACACCAGCCACATCAAGCGGGTCGAAACGGAGATTGACTCCGATAATGAGGGCCAGAGCGAATACCATTATTCCTTGGAAGATTCCTCTGACACCTGCCGCCAGCGCCTTGCCGACTACGACAGAAAGCCTTGGTGAGGGGGTGGATAGCAACTTGGTGAGCAAGCCGACGTCCCTTTCCCAAACTATCGTTATTCCATAGAAGATTGCAACGAAGAGAACTGACTGCGCGAGAACGCCAGGCGCGATATACTGAATATAGCTGTACTGAGATGTCGGAAGCAACGAACTTCGAAGTTTATTGAAAACCTCTCCGAAGACCAGTAGCCAGAGCGCAGGCTGGACCATCCTCATCCATAGCTCTGTCGAATCGTGCCGGATCTTCCTTGCTTCGATTTCGGCGATTGTCAGTGCACTCGCTACGGACCTCTGCAGGCTGATCATCTTCCGTGCCTCGCAAAGCTGCGCCTGACCGAACGTGCATCTCTAATCGTTCCTTCCTCGTGCAGACTTGCCTTCGCGTATTTCATGAAAACATCGTCGAGTGTCGGTCTGCTCAAAGATATGGATTGCACCACGACACCGCTCCGTTCGAAGAATCCTGTCAGCCTAGGGATTGCTCTTTCGCCGTCCTCGGTAAGAATCTTGACTGTGCCCTGTTCCGAGCTAATGACTGAGCCTAAGCCTTCTGGCAAGCTGGCAACCGTCTGCCCAGCCACCTTGACCGTCAACACGTCTCCCCCTACGGAATGCTTGAGATCTGATGGTGCACCCGAGACTGCTATCTTTCCCATATTCATTATGGCCAGCCTGTCACACAAGACATCGGCCTCGGTCATGTCGTGGGTCGTGATGAGAATCGTTGTACCAAATTCCCGGTTCAACTCTTGAATCTGCTGGATGACCTGGCTCTTCGAATATGGATCAAGCCCAATGCTCGGCTCATCGAGGAACAGCACTCTGGGACGGTTCACCAAGGCCTGAGCGATCTCCAGGCGCCTCATCATGCCTCCAGAGTAGTTCTTCACGAGTTCGTTCGCTCTGTCAGCAAGTCCGAAGTACTCCAGGGCATCAAGTATCCTCTTCTTCCTCTCCTCGCGGTTCACGAAGAAGAGCTTAGCGAAGATGAGCAGGTTCTCGTATCCCGTCAGGTCGCCGTCTACCGAGATTGCCTGGGGAACAAAGCCGAGCATCTGCCTTACCTTCTGGGGAGCACGTTGCACGTCAATTCCGAAGACCCTTATCGAACCCGCGGTCGGCCGAGCGAGAGTCGTTATCATCTTGATAGCAGTGGTCTTGCCCGCGCCGTTAGGACCGAGCAGTCCGAAAATCTCACCCTCCTCTACTCCGAAGCTAATGTCGTCGACAGCTCTTGTTCCGTTGGGGTAGACCTTTGTCAAGGAATCGACATCAATCGCTTTCGTGGTTCGCTCGCCAAGTGGAAGCCTCGGCTTCGTCATATAAATGGGAGAACGACTTCGCTTGCCCCGCGCGCGCACTTTCCCGTTAGGGCGCCTATCTGAACTGACACGTCCCGGCTAGGGCGTACGGTGCAAGAACACCTGCTCATCAGACACTCACTTGGGATTCTCTTTCCTGACCTATCGTCTTAAATCATCGACTGGCAATTTCGTGGGCATTGCCCACGAAGGGTCGGGTGCTCCTGGCGTCTGTCGCAGTAGTAGGGATTTTGGTCGCCGCTAGCCTGGGCACCTATCTGTATGGTAACATCAGCCAGAAACCCATTACTTCGGCTACAGAGACCTCATCGGCAACGACCACTGGCTCACAATCAACGGTGATCATGCCTGCTGATTCCCAGACACTCCCCGGAAGGGGATACTATATGGGAATTCTCCCGTCGCTAGGTCAGGGACAGACACTGGACGCAGCCTATTCACAGGCAAGCACGGACGCCGAACTGGTGCCCATCTGGGGCAGACCGACGCCGTTCTACAATCTCGCCACCGACCTGTCCGGGAGCTGGGGAAGTCTCTTCGTTACCACCTTAGTTCGCGGGAACGGCATGGTCCCGCTTGTGCACATGTCCTTCATTGGGGCGAACATGACCCTCGTGGCGCCCCCCGGGATGGCGAACGCCACCCTGAGCGACCCGGCGTGGCGGGCTTCCTATGAGCAGGCCGCCCTCGACATCGTGAAGGCCTCGCGACCCCTCTTCCTGTCCCTGGGGAACGAGGTGAACATGTGGTACGAGAAATACGGCGCGAAGAGCGGGGATCCCAACGGCTTTCAGAACTTCGTAAGCCTCTACAACCAGATGCATGACGCAGTCAAGAAGCTGTCCCCTCAGACCTACGTCTTCTGCACCTTCGCCCGGGAGAATGTCCCGCAGAACAGGGAGGCTAACCTGAATGTCCTGAGCCTCTTCAACGCGAGCAAGCTCGACCTGCTGGTCTTCACGAGCTATCCCTCCGCTCTCCAGGGCATCAGGAGCCCCTCCGACCTACCTGATGACTACTACTCCAGGGCGTTGTCTTACATGCTGGGCAAACCCATGGGGTTCAGTGAACTGGGCTGGTCGGCGAACGGATACTTCGGGGGAGAGGCGGGGCAGGCGCAATTCCTTGCCCAGGTTGCCGGGCGTCTGACCAAGGCTCAAGGCGTGGACCTCCGCATTCTATGCTGGGCCTGGCTCCACGACCTGTCTAGCACGGATCAGGTCGGGCTCATCAGCTACAATGGGACGGCGAGGTTGGCGTACCGGACTTGGGAGTCTCTAGCGCATCCGACGGGCTAGCTTGTCAGACAGCTGTGAACTCAGAACAATAGTTCTCGAAGATGGCGCTAGTGTGCGCGCCGCCTCCTGGCACTTGTCCAGAATAGCGTAGCTCAGCGCGCGGTTGAAGTAGGCGGAGCCATACTCACGGTCCTCCTCTATGGCCCGGGTGTAGCACGCGATGGCCTCTTCGTGCTTGTTCTGTTCGAAAAGCGTGCTTCCTATGTCGTAATACTTCTTCGCTATTGGATCAGGCGCGTGTCTCAATGTCGATTCGCTCCAGGACGAACTTGACCCTCCCTTTCCCGATTCCGCCCCTTCGAACCATCATGGCCGTGGGCTGGCTCCTGTCGGTTCGGGATTACATCTCGGTCTCGACCGCGTTCCTGTCCTGAGGGTCCTCTCGTGCCCGGAGGATGGCACTGGCCTCTGCCTGCAGCTCTTGCGAGTATCCTCCGTCTCTGTTCTTGGCGATCCTCCGGAGTTCCCCCGTGGGGGCTAGGTCCAGGGCTTGGTAGGGGATGTCGTACAACGTGTGCATGTCGGTCCTTAACAATCCCAGGCGCTTCTGGCGCTCCTCGCGCTCGTAGACGGTTACGTCATCGTATTCGGTTGATATAGGTTCGACCTGGGACATGGAAAACCTTGCAGCGGCTCTCGCCCTTAAGTTGGTCTAGTCAACATCGACGGTTTGTCGGGGCAAATTGCATTAACACCTGGTCCGAATGCGCGCGCGGCTCTTTCATGGGGTCACAGGTTGATTTGACATGTCCTTTGCGAGCCCGCGGTACTTCTCGTAAATCTCTTCTGCCCTTGGTCGAAGGTCCCCTGGAAGGTTTGGATCACTGTCCAGAACGCTTTCTTTGTGCTGACGTAATCTGATTTTCGCCCAGTATGTATCACGTTTGTGGAGGGCATACTGGA
Source organism: Nitrososphaerales archaeon (assembly GCA_050015955.1). GTDB lineage: Archaea > Thermoproteota > Nitrososphaeria > Nitrososphaerales > Gagatemarchaeaceae > UBA183. Next base: position 349 of record JBEKAG010000086.1, on the reverse strand, counting down.
GCTCTGTTTCCATTGCGTTGAAATGCGCTGTGTAGAATGGAATCTTTGGCGTCACTATAGCTACATGCTTGTCTATTCTCCTTCCTTGTTTCTTGAGTTCGCTTATCTCCACTAGTTCGTGTATCATTATGTACTCATTGTTGAGAACGTCCTGCAAGGTTGTAGGGTCATCAGAGAAGATTTCGGCAGTCATGTAGTCATAGAACTCTCTTGCTGAAACATCGACAGGGTTGTAACCAAAATCCTTCAATGCTTCCTTGGCCTCACTAATTCTGGAATCAATCTCGTTCAGCGCAGGCTCACTTTTCATAGTGTATCCGTCGGCCGTGTGTTTGAATTGTTCCCCTAT
>JBEKAG010000085.1:0-6866 GCA_050015955.1 Nitrososphaerales archaeon | reverse complement strand
AGTCACCGTAGTGACCACGGTGTTTGTCGAGCCGTCGATGACCGAGACCGTGCCTGAACCCTCGTTCGCCACATAGACGTACCCGTTGGTCGGGTCGAATGCGATCCCAATGGGATAGACGCCCACAGTCACATTAGTGACCACGGTGTTGGTCGAGCCGTCGATGACCGAGACCGTGCCTGAACCGAAGTTAGCCACGTAGACGTACCCGTTGGTCGAGTCGAATGCAGCTCCTTCTGGTTGGATGCCCACGGTCACCGTAGCTACCACAGTGTTGGTCGAGCCGTCGATGACCGAGACCGTGCCTGAATCATAGTTAGCCACGTAAAGGTACCCGTTGGTCGGATCGAATGCGATTCTATCGGGACCGGTGCCCACAGTCACTGTAGTGACCACGGTGTTTGTCGAGCCGTCGATGACCGAGACCGTGCCTGAACCCTCGTTCGCCACGTAGACGTACCCGTTGGTCGAGTCGAATGCAACTCCTTCCGGGTTGGTACCCACAGACACGGTAGAGGTGACGCTGTCCGCCAACGAAACCTTGGGTGTCAACAGAACCAGAACCAAGACGAGTGATATTGCAACGGAGAGAATCCTGACTGCACGATAGTATGATCTTCGGGAATTGTACACTAGATTGTTCCTCCCGCTGTTCTTTGGGCCGCTTTTCTGGCATTATTAGCCGTTCCTGCGGCTCTCCCGTCGCCACAACTATCATGGCACTGGGGAGAACACGTTGACTTGAGAGCGCGCGCTCAAGGCATATATATGAAGCGAAAAGCCGTCGAGAAAAGAGGACTTTGAAATGAGTGATAAGGGAAAGACTACGGGTGGTCGCAACATGCATGCTATTATTCTCAGCGTGATAGGAATAATCCTAGTGATAGTTGGAGTGTTAATAGCAACTGTTCATGGTACCGGTCTGCGAGGCTCAGGTCTGGGCACCGCCGCAATCGTAGCAGGCGTTGTGCTGCTGATCATTGCCTACCTACGGTTCTCTCGTAAGCGCACGTGATAAGCCCAGCATCAAATGATAGCGGGCCCGGTGGGATTCGAACCCACGACCCTCAGCTTTCCGCCTTAGGCGGCCGCAGGCATACACCTTGAAGAGTTGATGCCCTGATCCGTATTTGGAGTTAGCGTGCTTATCCCTAAGCACACTTTTCCCCTCACGGGAGCCTAGGCTACGGGCCCAATTCCAAGCCTCACTTCAAGGCCTATTCCAACTTTTCCCCATGGTTCGCAGTAGCCCCAAGTCCAGAAGGGCGAGAATCATATCTAGGTCTGAGAACACTTTGGTGTCATTGATGATTCCGAAGCGTCCGACAGCCGGATTCAGTCTGATGCTACCTTGACTGCGGCGCGCGAGCGCTCGGCTGCAAGGGCTTGGGCTGATCCTATCTGAAGTAGACCGATGGAAGTCACAGGTCAGCTTAACGATTAATGGTCGTTCTATATAATGGCAGTCATCGTCCGGATGAAACAATCATCAGCTTGGTAAGCCGGTTGATACGATGTCGCGGGTCGGATAAAAGCAGTAACTTACGGTAAATTGGGAATGAATCCGGGCCGTGAGTTCGAATCCGGTGGGGCCAGCCCGTAAACAAGTTCTGAAAGTGGATTTCATTCGTCATAGGCGCGGAGACCAGGTAAAGGTTATAGCAGTACACGGCCTGGAGCTAACAGGGAGACCAGGTAAAGGTTATAGCAGTACACGGCCTGGAGCTAACAGTCGAGAAACTGGAAAAATGACACCTCTTAGCTCAATCGCGCTGATCTCTACAGCCGACTACATCAACTACACGATTTACGCGCTCGTGATAATCATAGTCATCGGGTTCATCGGCTATAGCGTCAAGATTGTCAGGGAGTACGAAAGGCTCGTCCAGTTCACTCTTGGCAGGCTGGTCGGGGCGAGGGGGCCCGGGGTCGTCTTCGTCTTCCCGTTCATCAACCGCGTCAACAAGATAGACCTCCGCGAAAGGTACCTCGAAGTCCCACACCAGACCTGCATCACGAAAGACAATGCGCCCACCGACATCGACTTCCTAATCTACTACAAGGTGACTGACGCCGCCCAGAGCGTCGTGCAGGTGCAGCACTTCGAAGGGGCGTCGATAGGCATCGCAACGACTACGCTCAGGGCAGTCGTAGGCGACATCCCGCTCGACGAACTGCTCGCGAAAAGGGAGCAAATCAACCAGGTCCTCAGGACAAAGCTTGACGAGGTCACAGAAAGATGGGGAATCAAGGTGACCAACGTGGAGATCAGGGAGATCCGCCCGCCCAAAGACGTCCAGGAGGCGATGGTTAGGCAGATGTCCGCGGAGAGGACCAGGAGGGCCACGGTCACGGAGGCAGACGGAAGGAGAGAGGCTTCGATACTTGTAGCCGAGGGCGACAAGAAGTCCAACATACTCAGGGCGGAGGGCGACAAGCAGGCTTCGGTCCTGAGGGCGGAGGGATACGCAGGTGCGCTGAACCAGATTTTCGCGGCTGCAAAGGGAATCGACTCTAAGACGATGGTGCTGCAGTACCTTGACACACTGAAGGCTCTCGGCGCGAGCCCGTCGACGAAGTACATCTTCCCGATGGAACTGACTCAATTGTTTGCATCTTCCATGTCCAAGCATCTCGACGCCGCCGAGAAGTAGGAAGGACCAATTCCACCCTCGAGACCAAGTTCACGCGCACGCTGCCCGCCAATTCTCTGCAATTGTCGAAGCCTTAAGGAGGTTGGCTCGACGGCAGAGGCTTAAGCAGCTTGGGGAGGCACTCGCGCCAGCGCGCGATGAGATGAGCCGACGATGCGGACTGCGAACCGCAGGAGAAGGCCCAGTCTTATATCCAGACCTTCTCAAGGTTTGAAGCGAGCGCTTTTCATGTCCGGTCCAGAGAACGAAATTCAAGCTAGACGGCGCACTGTGGTCGTTCTTCAGGACGAGATGAGGAGAGTTCTCGACGCGACAAGGGTCCTTCTTGACGAATACGCCTCCCTCATCAAGGGAGACAAAATGCAGGTAGCTTCGGCGCTTGAGAAGGTCAAGAAAGCAGAGGAGGACGTCGTGATGCTCAGGAGCGCTCTGATCAGAGAGCTTTCTCAGGTGGGGACTCTGATAGTGAACAAAGAGGAAATGCTCAGGGCCGCCTTCTCGGTGGAGGAAATCTTCGGGCACATAAGCGGGGTCGCATTTAGGATGTCGCAGCTTCCCCGGACGTCGACCAAGAACAGAAAGTTCCGCGAGGCGACCACGGAGCTGCTCGGCCTCCTAGTCGACGGCATCTCGAAGCTCAACGAGAGCGTACGGGCGCTCTCGGTCAACTCGGAACAGTCTATCCAGATGGCCGCTCAGGTCCAACAGATCGAGAGCTCAATGGACTCGAAGTACAGGGAATACGTCGCCATGACGACGAGGACCGCAACCAACGTCAAGGAGTTAATAGCAGCCAAGGAGGTACTCCAATCAATCGAGAACTGCGCAGATGCTATGCTGGGTGCTGCAAATGCGAGCATAATCCTAGCGCTAGGGCTCTAGCCATGCCCAAGGAGAAGGCGAGGGGCAAGCTCTTTGAGAATAGGGTCGTGGTCTGGGACATCGACGCGTCCAGGCGCCTCTTCAGAGACGGATACTACGGGAAGCCACTTGGCATACCGAAACCGAAGGACTTCGATTTCGACGCCCCTCTGATTCTCGACCTCATGGAAAGCTACTACCTGATGATGAGGAAGGCGATCAGCATAGAAGACCAATCAGGGCGAGAGCTGACCCCAAAGGGACTCCAGAAGGTCTGCGAAGCTTCGTACACCGACTTCGGGGAGAAGTTCATGGTCTACAAGAAGCTAAGAGAGGCCGGCTACGTTGTCACCCCGGGCATCAAGTTCGGCTCAGACTTCGCAGTCTACGAGCATGGACCAGGGATTGACCATGCCCCCTATATTGTCCAGGTGATGAATCCCAACTCAACCATGACCGCGACCTCGATGGTTAGGTCTGGGAGACTCGCGACCACTGTGCGAAAGCAGTTCATCATAGCTATCCCCGACCAAGGCAAGAAAACCGTCGAGTTCCTCAGGTATGACTGGTGGCGGGCATAGAGAGGCGGGTCTCACGGAGGGGGACCTTGAGGCGGCGGGACAACAGGTCGAGACCATTGCTGAAGACTCCCTGATTCTTGTGTACAGAGACCGGAAGCGAAGATGGCTGGTTAGGCCGAAAGACACCCCGAAGCTCCACACGCATCTCGGAATCCTTGATGTCTCAGCTCTCGTGGGCATGAAGTACGGAATCACAGTGGCTACGACACTGGGCGATACCCTAACCATTCTGAACCCGACCATCGAGGATCTAATCATGAAGCTGAGGAGGAAGACCCAGGTGGTGTACCCCAAGGATCTCGGCTTGATCATCGTGAAGCTCGGTATTCACTCGGGCTCGCGGGTAATCGAAACCGGGACAGGCACAGGGGCGACAACTGCCTTGATGGCCTACCTTGTACAACCAAGGGGCATGGTCTATACCTATGATATTAGGCCTGAGTTCCAAGAAGTGGCCAGGAAGAACGTCGAGAAGCTGGGGCTCTCAAAGTTCGTGACCTTCAGCGTGGGGGACGCCAGGCTGGGTTTCAAGGAAAGAGGCATGGACGCAGGGGTCCTAGACGTGGGAGACCCCTGGGAGGTCGTCAGTAGCATGAGAGAGAGCCTGAAGCCGGCGGCCCCGATGGCTGCCATCACTCCCACGACAAACCAGGCAGAGAGACTCGTCGCCAAGATGATCGAGACAGGATTTGTCTTCATCGAGACGGTGGAGGTCCTCATGAGGCACCTAGAGGCCCGGGTTGGGATGACCAGGCCTTCCAGCATCATGGTCGGGCACACCGCCTACCTGACCTTCGGACGGAGCACTACCAGCTAGCGCGCGCTGTCAGACTCTCGGTAGTCGGTGGTCACGGGATGACCTTACTAGCGAACTCCCACCCTTCGACGAATGCCCTCCAGTTTGCGTCTTTCGCAGAAGGAGGAGCGCCGCCACGACGATGATAACTGCAACCACACTCGCACCAAGGTAGAAGCTGTAGCCAAGTTGTCCGCGCGCGCTTGAAGATGTCGTGTTGGTTGCGGGAACAGATGTAGTCGTGGCAGTTGTGAGCGAGTTGGTGGTGGATGACGCTGATGAGGAGAAGATCACGGAGACGGTGTCTGAGCCTTGGTTTGCCACGTATATGTCCCCGTTGGCGGAGTCGAAGGCGACCCCTTGGTCAGGCAGAATACCAACCTGTATCGTAGCAATCACAGTGTTGGACGAACCGTATATTACGGAGACGTTGTTCGAACCAGTGTCGGCCACGTATATGTCCCCGTTGGCGGAGTCGAAAGCGACCCCTTGCGGGAGAATGCCGTCTGGTATCGTAGCAATCACCGTGTTGGACGAACCTGATATTACGGAGATAGTGTTTGAAACGTAGTTAGTCACGTAGATGTCCCCGTTGGCGGAGTCGAAGGCGACCCCTTGCGGGAGAATGCCAACCGAAATCGTGGCAATCACCGTGTTGGTCGAGCCGGATATCACGGAGATCGTGCCGTTCTGGTGATTGGCCACCTTCCCGAGGACGGTCACGTAGATGTCCCCGTTGGCGGAGTCGAAGGCGACTCCTTCAGGTAGAATACCAACCGGTATCGTAGCAATCACAGTGTTGGACGAACCTGATATTACGGAGACGTTGTTCGAACCTTGGTTGGCCACGTAGATATCCCCGTTGGCGGAGTCGAAGGCGACTCCTTGTGGGAAAATACCAACCGGTATCGTAGCAATCACCGTGTTGGACGAACCTGATATTACGGAGACGTTGTTCGAACCTTGGTTGGCCACGTAGATATCCCCGTTGGCGGAGTCGAAGGCAAGAGAGGTGGGACCGTGACCGCTGATTGGCACAACAGCGACAACACTGTCTGCGTGTGTTTCACTGGCGGCCGGCATGAGCGTGGCTGCAGCCAAGAGGAGCACGGACAACGCGAAAACCGAAGGTAGCCTGCCCCTCATGGGCGCGTTTCAACCATTCCCGCGTTCCTCTGAGGAGACCACCGGCTTACTTAAACGCGTGCACTCGCCAAGAACAGACAACGCCCAAAAGACAAGCCGTAGAAAGCAGTCCGCGCGCGCGCGCGCAGAACTCCGCTCTCTGCGAGAGCTTTTTTCAGGGCATCAACAGTCCTGAGTACTTCCTCATACTTCGCCTGAAGTAGCTTCTCTCTGTTCTTCATTTCTTCCTTGGCCGTGGCTTCATTGAAGTCCAAGCTCACGTAAGGTTCAAGCCGCGTATAAGCCTCCGAGAAGTCCTGCTCGTGCACTTGGTCCCGGTTGTCGTAGACCCAGCTTATCCCTTCCAAATGCCCCATGAAGTACTCAATTAACCCGCTCTGGACCTTCGCGTGCTCCCCTTCGGTTTTGAAGGAGTGTCGCAAGTAATGTGTGTGCCAACTGGCCGGGTGCCCGTTCGAAATCAGGCCTCTCTCACTGAGCCTTTTCGCCATCCGCTTGAGGGAGACGTTCAGCCACGCCCTGTCGAGCGGCCCTTTGAACTTCCCGAGGAAGACTAGGTCCTCCGGCCCCGGCTCCCTGCCTATCAGCTCAGCCCATCTTCCCCGCCAGAGCCTCAGCGCCTCGGTCGAGTCCCTCCCCAGGAAAGTGAAGTACGCCCTGCGGTGTCTCTTCCGTCCGACGAACTCGAGCGCGCTTCTCCTCCCTGGCTCGACCTCCTGCAGGTCCCCCCACTTCAGGGAGAGTATCTTCCCCACTTCGCACCCCGACTGCCACATGCAGAGCAGGGGGGTCCGCTGCTGAAGGGGAAGCGCCTTCAGGACCGCCCTG
>JBEKAG010000084.1:0-5195 GCA_050015955.1 Nitrososphaerales archaeon | reverse complement strand
AAGCAATTCCCTACCCTGCAAGAAGAGAGTATATGCCTCGGTGTTTCGCGTGGGCTTCTTCTCCAGGAGGCTTACTTCGTCGGGCAGCATTCGCACCTTGAGTGCCTCTGCCACCTGTCTTGCGACGTCGCTCTGCACGGCAAAGACATCGTCGAAGTCTCTGTCGTAGCTCTGCGCCCAGAGGTGCCCCTGGCTCTGTACGTCTATGAGCTGAACTGTGATTCGGAGCTTGTTCCCCACCTTGCGGACGCTTCCCTCCAGGACCGTTCCCACGCTCAACTCCTTCCCGATGTCTTCGACCTTCTTGGTTGTCCCCTTGTAGCCCATCACTGATGTACGAGCGATCAGAGTCAGACCTGCGACCGATGAGGTGGTTGAGATGAGCTCCTCCGTCATGCCGTCAGCGAAGTACCCATCGTTCGGGTCGGGGCTCATGTTTGCAAAGGGCAGAATGGCGATTCTCTTCTTGTCAAGCTGCGTCGGAGTTGCCTTCCTATCATCCCAGGGCATCACCATCCTGTAAACTTCCAGTGGCTCACTGACGTTCTTCAGGGACTTGGTTCCGAGACTCTCTAGGGGGAGTTCGAACTTGTTTTGGACATGGTCGTAGACTTGTCGGGTGAGGAAGACCCCTCCGTCTTCTGCGAGTGGCTCGATTCTCGATGCCACATTGACTGCATCGCCAGAGATGTCGCCTTGGGATTCTGTCACATCTCCCAAGTGAAGGCCCACCCTGAGGTGGATCCTCCTGTCCGAAGGAAGCGAGATGTTGAACTCCCTGGTCGCCCTCTGGACGTCGTAGGCACACCTCACTGCGTCCAGGGCGTTCGGGAACTCGACCAGGAAGGCGTCCCCCATGGTCTTGATCTCTCTACCGCCGTGCCTACCGAGGATTGGCCTGATCAGCTTCCTCTGTTCCTCGACAAGGGCAAGAGAGAGCGCCTCGTTCCTCTGTCCAAGGGCCGTATAGCCGACCATGTCAGTGAACATGATTGCCGCGAGTCTCCGCTCGCTCTGGGACAAGGCTTCTTTCAGTCAAGCATGGGGTCGCATGATAAAGCCGTTGTGGGGCGGCACGAACAGGTTATTGCACTGGTTCCTGACGCCTGGCCGCACTCAGCCCTTACAGGTGAGTAGCCTAGGATACTTTGGAGAGCTTGGAGCCGACCATAACATAGAAGATAAGAAGAAGAGAACCGAAGAACGGTGCTCGTGAGCGGCTACGTGCCGGGGATGGACGCTGCCCTCTCCGGCGGTATGCTGGTGGTCGGTGCCCTGATGATTCTCAACGGAATCATTATGGAGGCGAAGAGGCAAGGCAAGATGGCACCCAGCTGACCCGCCTCCTACTCCTGACGCTCAGCTTCCGAGGTGGGGAGGCCACAGGTCGATGCGCGTGAAGCCCTCCGCGCCTCGTCAGCGTGTGCACCTCCGCGCGGTCCTCTTCGACCTGCACCTCACCCTGGCTGGCTACAGGTCGCACTTCGGCCCCCCAGTCCCGGAACAGGTCTCGAGGTTCCTCCGCGACCGAGGCGTGTCGGTCCTGACTAAGGCCTGGGCGGCCGCCCTGACCCAGGTCCACCGCGTCGACTATCCGAGGTACGGCTACCCAGACTGGGAGAGGTACGTCGGCCGCGTCTTCGAGATTGTGCGTGCGAGGCCCAACGAGCCGACCTTCAGGGCGGTAGTCCGCGAGTACCAGAGGACGAGGTGGATCCCCCTCCCGTTCGCGAAGGAGGCCGTCCGGAGGGCGAAAAGGCTCGGTCTGAAGACGGCGCTGGTGACGTCCGTCGCCCGCTTCCGCTTCGAAAGGGACATACGGAACGTCCTCGCCGGGATTGACTTCGTCGTGGATGGGAACACATTCCACTGCGAAAAGTCGGGCCCGGAGATCTACGTCAGGACTCTGCAGGCCCTCAGGGTCAAGCCGGAAGAGGCGGTCATGATTGGGGACGAGCTGGAGGGGGACGTGCTCATCCCGACCAGGATTGGCATGAGGGCCATCCTCATCCACAAGGAGAAGCCGACCTGGGAGGAATCCCAAGCCATCGGCGGGAATGTCGTCGCGAGAGACCTAAGGCACGCCATGGACATCGTGGATGCCTGGGCGAGCAAGGCCCCTTCGACTTAGTCAGGTTACCAAGCCCGACAGGAACGGACCTTGCAACCAGTCGCGTAAACAGTTCGAATCTAGCTATTCTAGACAAACAAAGGCTGTTCTGGGCTTATCTTAGGCGGGCCCGGTGGGACTCGAACCTAGGTTCTGAGGACGTTGGGTTTGGGCACATGACCAGATGGTACCAAGGTGGGCCCACGGTAGCGGGAACCGCCTTGAAAAGCGCCTAAACTCGAAAGAATCCCCCTGCTTTCGTGATCCTTTCGGGGTGTCAGAGTTTGGGCGTTTTGTCAGGTGTGAGCTCGCAAGTCACGATCTGCCCGAAGTGCGACAAACCCGCATGGGCTCCCTATGGGATGAAAGTCACAGGGAAGTACGGCCAAGTCTACTCTTACCTGGTCTATCGCCACCGCGCGCGAGCGATCACGGTCCTCTTCGGCTCCAGAGAACAGTGTGGGGTAGGCGTGGAGAGCCTGCTGCAAGTCTAGCTCCTTTCCTAGCAAAGTCACCGCCTCTGTCAGTCAATCCTCAGTTAGCCGGTACAGCTTCTTTCGTCTGGCTTGTTTCCCTTCAACAAGTTCGAGCGCCCCCTCCCTCCGCAGATGATGAAACGCGCGCGCAGGGTCCAGCTTCACGAAGTCGAGGAACTTACGAAAGTCGGCAGAATAACCTTTCCACGTCTTTTCGGCCCTTACGCCCATCCGGAAGCTCCGCCCGGACGGCGAATCCTCGTACATCAGCTTCGGAGTATCCACGTTATAGTAAAAGGGCCGAAGTTAGCCGACTTTCCAGACCAAGTGTCCACTGAACCCCCCAGCCTTCGAGATCAGCTGCTTGCCTTCCAAGTCGTGGAGCAGCCCTGTTGCGATGGACGCATTCACTCCAAGTGCCCTCGATGCGGTGTAGACGGTGATGGCTCTCAACGGAGCGAGACTCTTCATCATATCGGTCTCCGTCATCTTGGGGACGAGGAACGGGAGTCGCTTTTGTTGCTGTGGTGCTGTCTTCTGCTCCTTTTCCTTCTTCCCCTTCGGCGCCGGCCCAGCTTGCTGTTCCGTGTTCTTTGAATCCTGCTTCCTCTCCATCGACGCTAGTGACTTCTTCTTGACTCCACCCAACTCGTTTCAGCAGCCATGAAGGTCGACTGGAGATAAGGCTTTCCTGCTCTTCAGAAGACGGAGGAGAAACGCGCAGACGGCCCGGAGCGACAAGCCACCGCCTGCCTAGTAGTAGATTCCGGCTCTCGGGGCGGGGGCTTGAGGGCCCTCGCGCGTGCAGAACCTGGTCTCAAGTAGCGAAGCTACTTTCGGTGGATACATCTTGTCCGGTCGTCGGATCCTTTGCTCGCGCAGTCCCCGTCACATGAAGAATCACGGCGTTTGGGCTAACGGGGCTAGAAAAATAGATTGGGAGCACGGTCCCTGATACCGTCATAATCGAGAAGGTTCCCGTGGTGTCCAAAGTCGCCTCAACCGTGCTCTGGGCTCCGAAGGTACTGATTACGACTTTGAGGGCGCTTGACTGAACGGTGAATTGAATTGCGTGCCCAGCGCAATTCTGCCAAACCAGGTCGAGTTCGGGCTGGCTGGAGCCGAAGAACTCCCCCTCCTGAACTTGGGTGAGTCTTAGAGGCTTTGTGTTGTCACAGGGCTGGGGTTTCGTTCCTTTGATGTAGTAGAACACTCCGTCAACAACCGACGCCGAGGCGACAATGATGATGACCAGGACGGCATAACTCCTGTTTTTCGTGCACTTCACCGCGATACTGTTTGTGTCGAATATCTATTACGGTTTATGCAGACCAGGCTAGGCCGCTATCGTGCGCCCACTTAGTCCACGCGCACTTCGTCTGCAACCCTCCATCCATACTCTCCTTCGGGTTCATTTTCTTAGGCGCAAATTGGGTGGCTACCCAGAATGGCCAGGCAGGGTTCCTTAGGCTGTCGCGCGCGTGCTTCTCCACCACACGAAAGGAGTTTAACCTCTTCCCTCGCAAAGGGGAGGCCGTGGACTACTCTGTGGTAGCCGACGCTTACGCGAAGTTGGAGTCCATTTCAGGGAGGAACGAGATGACCGAAGTATTGGCGGGACTGCTGGCCGCGGCCCCGAAGGACGAGCTTAGGAAGCTGGTGTATCTTACTCAGGGGAAGCTTGGTCCCGACTACGAAGGGGTCGAACTCGGGCTGGCCGAGAAGATGGCTCTCAGAGCCATCAGCACAGCAACCGGGTTACCTTCGGGCGTCGTCTACAACGCGTACACCAAGACCGGGGACATAGGAACCGCCGCCGAGCAGCTCCTCCACAGGAAGGTCCAGGGGACGCTCTACTCGGAGACCCTTACACTGGAGCGGGTATACTCGACCCTGCTCAGGATGGCAGGCCAAAGCGGCGTTGGTTCAGTGGAGATCAAGCTGAAGGAGCTCGTTAGCCTGCTGAATGACGCGTCCCCTCGAGAGGCGAAGTTCATCATGAGAACAGTCACAGGTCAGCTCAGACTTGGCGCGGCCGACTACACGGTCCTTGACGCGGCGGCCGCAGCCTTCCTGGGAAGCAAGAAGGAGAGGGCGAAAGTCGAGCGCGCCTACAACGTCCACCCGGATCTCGGCTTTGTGGTCGAGGTGGTTGCGCTCAGGGGCCTGAAGGGACTCGAGTCCGCAAAGGTGGAGGTAGGCGTGCCCATCAGGCCAATGCTCGCCGAGCGGCTCGAATCCGCCAAAGCCATCGTCAACAAGATGGGCGATAAGAAGATTGTCTCAGAATACAAACTCGACGGGGAACGTCTCCAAATCCACAAGTCGGGAGATAAAGTCGCGCTGTTCTCTCGGAGGCTGGAGGTGATAACGAGCCATTATCCGGACGCCGTAGGCCTAGTCCGCGAGCACGTCTTGGCGAAGTGTGCGATCCTCGAAGCCGAGGTGGTGGCAATCAACGAAGAGACGGGCGAATACCTGCCGTTTCAGGAGCTTATGCACAGGAGAAGGAAGTACGGAATCGACAAGGCAGCGGTGGAATACCCGGTCGCTTTGAACTTCTTCGACCTCCTGCTAGCCGGACAGACCGACTTCACAAGAAGACCGTA
>JBEKAG010000083.1:0-5370 GCA_050015955.1 Nitrososphaerales archaeon | reverse complement strand
TGGGTCATCAACGACCGAAGTGAGATTCACAGATTCATCAACTCCAATGTCAAGCACGAATGGGAACGGGATAACCAGGAAGACGGCGTCGATTTGCGAAAGGATGACTGGTTGCTGAGCTTGCCAAGAAGAGAATGGGTTTTGCGAACCCTTGAGTCCGACAGCGTAAAGCTCAACCCCTCGACCATGGCGAGAAGGAGTTTCACTTCGAGATTGAAACAGCGAAGCGACGAGCTGCGCCGTTCCATTTTGGAATACCATGCCGTCATTTGGCCTCTGGTGATACAGGGGGAAGACTTCGAACTGAGAGATGGCTATTGCCGCTTTAACACTCTGAAGAGCATGGGAGTAGGGAAGGTCATGGCCTAGCGCGCGCCGCTAAGCACATCAGCGCAGTAAGAGTCTACTTCAGAGCACGTGGCCTCAGACACCCTAAGAAGCTGAACCATTGAACCATACCATATGCCTGAGTCCTGCTGTGGATATAGGTGATTTTAGCTTCCATTTGTCGATTTGGGCCTTTTTCGGGGTCGAATACGCCGAGGTCGCCCAATATGCACACCTGCTCTAGGCATAGTAAAAATCCTGAAACTCTCGAAGCTGTGCGCGCGCTGTCGTTTTCGATTTAACCTAGCCCCCAAGCTCTACCTATCGACGCGCACACGCCTCCCAAGCTCAGAATTGGCTAAACACTAAGCGCAAAAGCGCACGCATGGTGGTAGCGGGATAGCTCCCAGATAGGCCAAGACCATCCATGCACCAGCCAGAGCTACCAGTCCTATTGGCAGGTAGGGCATGGCTTTGTCTAGGGTCTGGTCGACGAGATTCATGTTTGCCAATCATCCCAAGGGCCCGGCCTACCTAAGCATGATTGCCGAGACATGAAGATGCTTCTCGGAAGATTTGAAGGAACGTCGTATTTGCGCGCGCGCACGACGACCCCCACCGGGACTAAGTGGTACGACGCAGGTGCATTGGTCTCAATCAAGGCGACTCCAACTGTGGGTCACCGATTCATCAAGTGGTCTAGTAGCACCACACTGGTCAAGATTACGAACCCTGTCATGGCGACGACAACAGCGAGGATAAACGGGCCAGGTAACATTACGGCCACCTTCACCTAATCCAGCCGGAGTCACGATCGAAGCGACCTATAGTGGGGACCCGAACAACCTAGGAAGTTCGGGGACGATTGTGCGAACAATAACCTGAGACACCGAATCTGGAACCCAGTTCCGCAGTGTGCGAAGAGTACCTAGAACGTCTCCTTCAAGCTGCGCCCACGCTTTTAACCCCCACCGTCGGAGACAGAGACTGCCGGGGTCGCCTAATCTGGTAGGGCGCAGTTTGCCGTTGGCGTAAGCCTGGAACCACCTCTGCCGGCGAGCCTGTCTCGCGAAAGCGGGTTGTGGGTTCAAATCCCACCCCCGGCGCTTAACCCATGGGTTGAAAGCCCGGAGGGTTCCGTTGGCCTCCATCAGGTGAATAAGGCGGACGAGCAGACAGGCAAGAAGAGCGCCGCCGTTGAGTCAGCCCGGTTGGAGGGCTGGAGGGACGGTAACGCGAAACTCATCGAAGAGTTCATTGATGACCTGCGCGCGCTACACTCTTAGCTGTCGGTACTTTCGTGCCCGGTCTGATTAATGTACCATCTGAGACAACCAATTCTCAATCCGCCTCGCCACACACAGATTATCGTTGGCTTGGGCCCAAGCCAACCGGTTCTGCATGTGCGCGACCAGCGGTATTGAACTGGTTGATGTTGGAAGTGGCGCAGTGGTCGGGATGCTTATCACCTGTGCTGTCCAGGTAAGGCAGTCTCCCTCCGTCGCTCCTATTTGGGCAGTCTCTGACGTCGCGCCCAGGGTCACTGGTACTGAATATGTCTTGGTGTCCCAGAGATTCCCATTGGAATATACAGTTGGTGTCGCGTGAGGGTCGCTTCCTGGGAACGCGTTCGAGTCAACTACGACGCCGTTCCATGTTGCGTAGTTGCCCGCCTCCTGTCCATCAGATACTACGAAAGTGGTCTGAGCAGTTGTACTGTCTGCTGCTCCGTGCTTGAACACACTTGTCAGTGGGTTTCCGGCATTAGGTTCCGTGTAGGTTCCCGTGTACAAATACACTTGCTGAGCAGCGGAACCCGTTGACACGACAATGAGGGTCGCCCCTTCGTCCAAAGGTGCGGCAAGTTCGGCCCAGGGATCGGAACCATCGGTTATGCCCGATGCAAACCCTGTCAGGTGATTCGTTCCGTTGACGACAAACGATGTCACGTCGGTGGCGAAGACCCAGAGATTCCCGTTCCCCCAACAAGGACTTGCATCATCGCTCTGAAGGGCACCTGTGATCGAGTGCCCGTTGATTACGCCTCCATCGAGTCCAGAGTTGACGGGGTTGATGACTGCCCACACAAGATAGGCCTTGTGCAAGGTTCCGTTCCAAGTCAGGGTGATATTGCCGTAGCCTTGGTTTCTCATTGCGGCTCCTCCTGCCGTGTACTTGTAGTGGCCTGCGAAGGCGGCATAGGCTGTTGGATTGAGTGGCGGGTCTGCGTTGCTGGTGTTCGTCGTGCCCGAGGTGCTCCCGTTCACTCGTGCGAGAGGTAGCACGAAGAACATCGCAAGGAATGCTACCAAGAATAGGACAGAGAAACTTCGGATCTTCAAGTCCATGACGAATTTAGTGTGAAGAACAGATTATAAATCTTCTGCTAGTAGCTCGGGTCGGAATCTAGAAGCGATACTCGGCCGGCAGTCACGCGTGCAGCGAGATAAGGCTCGTATCCGAAGCGGGTACTCACCATGCCTCGGGCTAGGCGCGCGGTTTGGCTGTAGGCCCGCCCTGGCCTGCAAGGTTGGATGCGCGTTCGCGTCTGGCGTGGAAACGGGCACTTGAGTTTCTGCCGACGAATCTGAAAGGATAAAGCATCGGTCGGTCTTTGCTTCGGCAGAAGCTTAGCTTGTCTCCGGATTCGGTCAACTAAGCCCCGCACATGGTGCGAGTTGTGCCAGAGCGTGCGCGCTCTCTGCCTCCACGCTGCCCAAAAACACTATAAAGCCAATGAACATGGCGAAGTCAAGTGAAGGGTTCCGCCTCCGAGCCGAGGTTAGGCCTCACTTTCGACGACGTCCTTCTGGTCCCCAAGTATTCTGATGTCAAGTCGCGGAAGGACGCTAGGACGGAATCGAAGTTCTCCCGTAGCGTTCCTCTGAGCATTCCGATTGTCAGCGCTAACATGGACACGGTAACGGAATCGACCATGGCCATAGCGATGGCCCGCCTCGGTGGAATCGGTGTCATCCACAGGTTCCTCCCGCCGGAGGTACAAGTGGCGGAGGTGGTCAGGGTGAAGCGGTCCGAAAGCGTAGTCATCGAGGATCCCTTCACTCTGGGTTCTGACAGGACTGTGAGAGATGCCTGGGGAACCATTGGAGAGCATGCGATAGGAGGGATTGTCATAGTGGACGCGAACCGGAAGGTCTTGGGACTGGTCACGAGGAGGGACATCATCCTGGAGGATAACCTCGACCGGAAGCTAAGCGAGGTCATGACAGCGAGGAAAGACCTCGTCACAGCAACAGGTGGGGTCACCCTTGACGAGGCGGAGAAGCTCCTCCACAAGCACAAGGTCGAGAAGCTCCCACTGCTCGACCGGCGCGGAAGGTTAGTCGGCCTCATAACGTCAAAAGACATAATGAAGCGGCTACAGTTCCCTTCAGCGACTAAGGACTCGAAGGGGCGTCTCAGGGTCGCAGCCGCGGTCGGCGTAAAGGGTGACTACCTTGAACGGGCAGAGAGGTTGCTCGAAGTCGGAGTGGATTGCCTCGTGGTCGACATCGCGCACGGTCATTCGACCTATGCGATTGAGACACTGAAGAGGATTAAGAAGGAATTCGGCGGTGCCGAAGTCGTTGCTGGTAACGTTGCCACTTCGAAGGGCGCGGTCGACCTGATCAAGGCGGGGGCCGACGCTGTGAAGGTGGGCGTAGGCTCTGGGAGCGTCTGCGTCACGCGTGTCGTCACAGGTTCGGGGGTGCCGCAACTGACCGCTATCATGGACGCAGCTCGCGTGGCCCGAGACTATGGCGTTCCCGTCATCGGGGACGGAGGAATCAGGAACCCGGGCGACGTCACGAAGGCGTTGGCAGCTGGCGCCTCCACTGTAATGATTGGGAGTCTATTTGCCGGGACCGAGGAGAGTCCTGGTCCTACGATTCTGCGTGAGGGCGTCCGCTACAAGTTCACCAGGGGCATGGCATCCCTCGCAGCGACAGTCGACCGGAGAATCAGGGAGGATGGAGGAGGCGCCGCTGAGTCTGAAGTCATAGAAGAGGTGATCCACGAGAGCGTGCCCGAGGGAGTGGAGGGGTTGATTCCGTACAAGGGGAGAGTCGAGGAGGTGGTCAGGGAACTGGTCGGTGGGCTCCGTTCCGGAATGAGCTACTCAGGCGCCCACAGCATCCATGAGCTTCAAAGGAGAGCTGAGTTCCTTCAGATCACCTCAGCAGGCTACAAGGAGAGCCTTCCACACGACATAAAGAAGGTAACGTGACATGGGAAACCTATCTGTGGTCGGCCTCCAGTGGGGTGACGAAGGCAAGGGCAAGCTTGTAGACTACCTTGCGGGTCAGTTTGACGCAGTCGCCAGGTTCAATGGCGGGAGCAACGCAGGCCACACAGTAGTGATCGGCGAGAAGAAGCATACGTTCCACCTTGTTCCGTCAGGGGCGCTGCATAGTGGGGAGCTTCTGATTGGGGCAGGGGTAGTCTTGGACCCCTTCGTCCTCCGAGAGGAGCTTTCCCTCCTGCCTGACAAAGTCAGAGGAAAACTGCTGATTGACGGGAGGTGCTCCCTGGTCTCGCCCTTCGACAAGGAGCTCGATGTCGTCCTTGAGCAGATGAGAGGTGGCTCGCCGATAGGGACGACGCGACAAGGAATCGGTCCTGCATACGCCATGAGAGCCCTACGCCTTGCGCTGCGCGCATCGGACTTGGTGCATGACCCTGACACAGCAGCGCCTTCCCGTTTCTATTCACTGCTGGGTGTAGACCCGACCGATTTTCCTGCGTGGGTGGAGGAGTCGAAACGGGTCCTCGCCGGGTTGGTGGGCAACGTCTCCTCGCGTATTGTCGACATCGGACATGCGGGGGGCTCAGTTCTCTTTGAGGCCTCTCAGGGCACTCTGCTGGACCTTCTCCACGGCTCCTATCCATTCGTAACGAGTTCGCACACGGTTGTCAGCTACATCCCTGCGGGCCTGGGCATACCTCCTTCCGAGGCTGGGGAGCCTCTTGGCGTAATGAAATGCTACACCACCAGGGTAGGGGGCGGACCCTTTCCTACGGAAGTCAAAGACTCCACTTCCG
>JBEKAG010000082.1:0-5413 GCA_050015955.1 Nitrososphaerales archaeon | reverse complement strand
CGAGTGGCTAGAACGTTCCTTTTCTAGAAGAGAGACCGATCTTCTTTTCCTCAAACTAGAACCAGAATTGGACGGCGTTCGCACTGACCCGAGGTACCTGGACCTCCTGAAGAGGCTCGGCCTGGACTAGGACAAGTCATTCATTTGTTGGAATCCACTCTACCAACCCATTCAGATTCGGACCCCACCGGATTCGAACCTTCGGTCCGAATTCGTTCTCGATTTACCGTAGATTACAGCTTTAATCCGACCCGCGGCACCTTCAGCGCGCGCCGTAGACCAGCCGCCGAATGGGCTAGGTGCTCAAGGTCGGGGAACCCCATCGCGAGGTTCTTCCCCTCATCCAGCGGCGCCCAACCAGGAGCGCCACTCCGGCCGCAATCAACGCGATTCCTATGAAAACAGCGATTAGCTTCAGGAGGGTCTCGAGGATGTGGACGATGAAGCCGGACAGGAGTGCGAGAATTGTGACTCCCAACAAGATGAGCAGTATTCCTACTATCCGCCACTTGTTCACGCAGGTACACTAGCAGGATGATATTTAGACTTGAAGCAGGGTAGACTCTGCAAGGCCTTTTGCACGGCCAAGAAACGAACTCTTGTTGTCTACTGACTACGTCGGCCTCAACCGGAGGGCCGTAGAAGCCGTCTCAATCCTCATGAGACGGAAACCTTCTTAACCCAAACGCCGGCAGGTCGTCCAGAAAGCTGAGGTATTCGTGCCGAAGTTTAAGACCACCGCTGAAGCCCTCAAGCTGGTCCACAAACAGGACCAGATCCGGAACATAGGAATAATCGCGCACGTGGACCACGGGAAGACCACGACCTCTGACTCGCTTCTCGCGGCCTGTGGGATGCTGAGTCCCAGCGTCGCTGGCCAGGCATTGGCCCTGGACTATATGGAGTTAGAGCAGCAGCGACAGATGACGATCAAGGCGGCGAATATCACGCTGTACTACGAGACGGCCGGCAAGCCATACGTCATCAACCTGATCGACACCCCGGGGCACATCGACTTCACCGGCAAGGTCACCCGCAGCCTCAGGGCGGTGGACGGCGCGATAGTAGTCGTGGATGCCGTCGAGGGCATCATGACCCAGACCGACACCGTACTCAGGCAGGCCCTCGAGGAGCGAGTCCGCCCGGTCATCTACATCAACAAGATCGACCGCCTGATCAAGGAGCTCCGGCTTTCTCCGGAGAAGATGCAGGATTGGCTCTTCGGCATCGTGAAGGAGTTCAACAAGCTGATCGAGACATACGCCGAGCCCGACTACAAGCAGAAGTGGCAGGTTTCGGTTCAGGATGCTCAGGTGGCCTTCGGCTCCTCGAAGGACAGGTGGGGCTTCAACTTCGACACGGCCCGGGCCGCGGGAATGTCGTTCAAGGACATAATCAACGCCTATTCCACGGAATCGCCGCAGGAGCTGGGTGCGAAACTCCAGCTTCATGAATCTCTCCTCGGAATGGTGGTGAGGCACCATCCGCCTCCGCACGTCGCCCAGGCCTACCGCATCCCAAAGATCTGGTCCGGAGGCGACCTAACCAGCGACGTAGGGAAGGCGCTGCTGGCCTGCGACGAGAACGGGCCGCTGGTGATGATGGTGACCAACGTCGTCGTCGACCCCGCCGCGGGGCTGGTGGCCACCGGGCGCCTCTTCTCCGGGAGCGTCTCGAACGGGGACGAAGTCTACCTCCTGAACTCGAAGAGGGAAGGGAGGGTTCAGTCCGTCCAGATATTCATGGGGTTCCAGAGGGAGATCGTAGATTCTCTCCCTGCCGGCAACATCCCGGCGCTCCTCGGCCTGGACATCAGGTCTGGCGAGACGATTTCAAGCCAGAAGGGGGTCGCTCCCTTCGAGTCGATTCACTACGTGAGCGAGCCCGTAGTCACTGTCGCGGTGGAGGCGAAGCACCCAAGAGACCTCCCGAAGCTCGTCGAAGTGATGCGCAGGCTCAACATAGAAGATCCGAACCTCGTGATCACGATCAACCAAGAGTCCGGCGAGACTCTGATGTCGGGCATGGGCGTCCTACACCTGGAGATCGCCACCACAATGATCCAGCGGGCAGGCCTAGACATCATCACGTCAGAACCCATCATCAACTACAGGGAGACGATCCGCTCGAGGGCGGGTCCCATCATGGCGCGCTCTCCGAACAGGCACAACAAGATCTTCATCGAGGTGGAGCCTCTTGAGCCCGACGTCATCGAGCTGATTCGCAACGGGACGTTGAGCGAGAACATTGAGAAGAAGGCGGTCATCAAGATCCTGCGCGACCACGGCTGGGACCCTGACCAGGCGAGGAACTTCCAGGCGATCGACGAGAGGGGCAACATAATGACCGAACTGACGAAGGGGGTCCAGTTCCTGCAGGAGTCGATGGACTCGATTAGGTCCGGCTTCGATGACATCATGAAGAACGGGCCGCTCGCGTATGAGTTCACCAGAGGCGTCAAGGTGGTCCTCACGAACTACGTCCCCCACGAGGACGCCGCACACAGGACCTACGCCCAACTGATGCCAGCCTCAAGAAGGGCGATACTCGCAGCGCTGCTCTCAGCCAACCCCACCCTGCTCGAGCCAATTCTGGGCATTGAGGTCAAGGGGCCCTCGGACCTAATTGGCGCAATGACGGGAGTCATTAACTCCAAGAGGGGCAAACTCGTCAAGATAGATCAGAAGGAGGTCATGACCGTTGTCGAAGGAGAGATACCGGCTTCTGAAACTTTCGACCTCAGTGAGAAGATGAGGGGCGCCACGGCAGGCAAGGCCGTCTGGAACACTTACTTCAAGACGTGGCAGGCAGTCCCGCAGAGCATGCTGTGGGGGCTGGTGACGGAGATCAGGAAGCGCAAGGGCCTCCCGCCCGACCCTCCAAAGGCCGAAGAGTTCATCGACAAAGAGTAGAAAGAGCCTACCCCCCAGTCCGACCGTCAGCGCGCACGCTAGCTAAGTTCGCATGCTATCAGGACGCTTGTTGACTACGTCTAGAAGTCTATTAAGGTAGCCAAACACCTCCTCGTCAGTGTACCGAGCCAAAGGTGGGAATTCAGAGTCGAACGAAATAGTTGCCTGAAGGAGTTCGTTGCCGGACTTGCGTCCGTGCAATTGAAGATACAAGAGTAGGCGAGCCACCTGATTTGCCTTCTTAGGGGGGAGTTTAGATACAGTTTCCCAAGTGTACTCCGGCAGATTCAGGTTTCGACCACCTTGCTTCTCCCATTCCTGCTCCTCCTGAAGCCTCTTGAGGTCCTCCCTCGCCGTCTCAAGCCTAGCCTCGGCCTCCTTGAGTTCCAATTCGAGCTTCTTTTGCCGCAATTTCGCCAGTCGAGTGCTATACAGCCAATCGTCTATCGGTGAGACGAGCATTGGGTGAATTATGCCATTTCTGGGATTTTAGCTTTCCTTGACCAGCTAGGAGAGAGGTGGCCTCCCCCCCAATGTTACACCTAGCTGAAACCTTATACCTTCCCTGGCTCCATTATGCATCAGCTGACTTGGTAGGCCGGTATCAGCCTCCATGGGAGACGAAGGCTCGTACGCTCGAGTTCTACGTGCTTCACGAGGGATGGCACAGGCCCAAGGAGTTGATCGAGAACGCTCTGGCAGGGGAGCGGGAATCGCTGCCGCCGGAGAGGAGCAGCGTCAAAGTGCGCCACCTGAGGTACTTCAGATTGGGTCTTCTCGAGAGGCGCAGGGCACGCAGGGGCTTCGAATACACCATAACCACGAGAGGAGAGAAGAGGCTTCTCCACCTTTGGAAGTCCAGGGGCTATCTTGATCCTGCCCGGGCTGTTACTCCTCTCGAGAGGGAGAAACTCATCTATCGTAAGGAGGTGGCGATCCTGTTGTTGGAGAAGCACATCAGGGAAGCGCGCGCTAGGTAGAAGTAGATTCTTCTTCACGTGAGCCCTGCGCAGAATGCTGTCTGATTCTGCATGATGGCGTTCGAGGAGAGCTACTGTAACAACTGTAGTCTTCAGCAAAGTTGTTTGGACCGTCGCATGGCTGACAAGTAAACGGGCAAATGATTATCTGCAACCTTGCGCCTCTACACCTGTGAAGAGACGAGGAGCCCCTAGGTCTCGCCGTCGCATTGGGATCGCTCGACGTAGATCCAATCGAGAGCCGAAGATCCTGGAGAAACTGCTGAGGATGGCCTACGCCAAGAGCCCGATGGCCAGGCAGAACTACTTGATTGACGCACTTCACGAAGCAGGCATCGTAGATTCCCAGACAGACAGAATCCTGCACCTCGCCACAGAGTTACGCATGGGAAAGGGGACCCCGGGAAAGCGCCTTGAGTCGTACCTGAAGAAGGCCGGCAAATACAAGAGGTGAAGGAGGGGCTGATCAGTGGCCCACCCAGGGGTAACTGTACTGCGTTATGACGCCACGGTCCACTTTCGACGACATGGAAGGCCTACCATGGCGTCATAGAATGGAGCTTCTTGTGCAACCCAGGTCACCGACTTGTGGGAGCGGTCTTAGCTGAGGTTCTGTGGCGTTGAACCCCAATATCCTGAGCAGACACAGGGACAGTCTCGGTCGGGCAGTTCGATGCCGCGGGTCGGATTAGCACCGGCGAGCTAAATGCCATCACTTTAGAAGGCGGCAATTGACATCATTTCCCGTATGAATTGTTTCTTGTGGCGCGCGCGCGCCTGCCCAACGGGAAAGTGGTCCTACAGAGGGGTGCCCGGAACGAAAAGGTAACGGGCCCGGCGGAACCCGCTACTGCCTTGGTCTCCGAAATCAGACCGCTGTCGAATACTGAACTGTCCAGGCCGGGCTATCCTATTCAGGGACTCATCTGATGACAGAAACGTGCGCTGACTGGTCGTGGAGGTCAGCCAGTCTGGATCAAGGACCTGAAGTAGTTCTCGGTGTCCCTGTTCAGGAAGCAGACGTAGCACCCCATCATTCCTCTTGTGAGCAGCACGCGGTAGGCATTCTTCACGTACCTCATGAAGTTCTCCTTGTCCCTCTTCACAGCGGCATCAGCGGAGTTCTCAGGTCTCCCAACCCAACCCCCCTTTACAGAATCGTACGCCAAGTCATCTCCGAATACCACTCCGACGTAGTCGAACTCGAAGCCTTGGATCGTGTAAATGCTTCCCATCTGGCTCACGCCGTTTGGGTCGTATGCCCAGAGTTTCGCACGGGGGATTCCCGCCGCGACCTTCGTGGCCTCGTTCTTGGCCTCCCACGTCATTCGGAAGTCGCCGATGACAACGTCCTCCTTCAGTGTCCCGTCGGGGTTCGGGTCGCTCCACGGCCAGCAGAACCCCGCCACCATCCTGGCGGAGTTCGGCTTCTCTTCGTTCTTCTTCGTTATCGCCTCGTAGAGGCTCTGAGGGCTGTCGAATATTCTGAAGTCCATCTTCTCGTTCTTAGTCAGCATCAGA
>JBEKAG010000081.1:0-5572 GCA_050015955.1 Nitrososphaerales archaeon | reverse complement strand
CGCCCTCACTCGCAGCCTCAATGTCTGCGTCCTCAAGCACGATGAACGGTGCCTTGCCTCCAAGCTCCAGTTGAAGTCTCTTCACCGTACGTGAAGCCAGTTCCATTATCCTGCTTCCTGTGACAGTGTCTCCCGTAAGACTAACCACATCCACGCCGGGGTGCGTTACAAGCGCTTCTCCAACGGTCGCTCCGGGTCCGGTCACTACGCTAACGGTTCCCTTCGGGACGCCCGCCTTTTCCATGAGTCTCGCGAATTCGAGGGTCGTTAGAGGAGTTACGCTTGCAGGCTTGATCACTATCGTATTGCCGGCGGCCAGCGCCGGAACGGCCTTCCAGACAGCCATTAGCCATGGGTAGTTCCATGGAGTGATGCAACAAACCACGCCCACGGGCTCCCTTCTGAAGATCGTCGTGCCAAGCCCGGTGTATTCGGACGCGGCCTTTCCCTCAAGATTCCGAGAGGCTCCTGCGAAGAACCGTATGTTGTCGATGCCTGTCGGGAAATCATTGTCGCGGGCCATTTTGATTGTCTTCCCCTGATTGGTGGTCTCCATCATTGCCAGCCTGTCGACGTCCAGTTCAACCAAGTCGGCAATCTTCCAGATGATCTTCGCCCTATCCGCGGGAGTCATTTTGGGCCAGGGCCCTCGGTCGAATGCCTCTCTCGCTGCATCTACCGCTCTGGAAGCGTCTTCGCGGCCAGCCTTCGGCACCCGCTCAATCGTCTCTCCTGTTGCCGGATTCATAACATCATAGGTTTCACCGCTCTGCGCGGCAACCCAGTCTCCCCCAATTAGCATCTTCTGTTGAGCGGTAGACATAGCGACTCGGTCTCACGAGGCCTTCTGTTCGAGTTAAGGATTTCGGAGAACAGAAGTCGCCGTGACTGATTGCCGAGGCATGTGGACTTGAATTCCGTCAGCTAGCCGCCGGATTGACCGCAAACCGGGGCCAACTTAGGAGGCCAGGCTGCCGACCACGCCGCCGAGTGCATCTAGGGCCCCGTCGATTTCGTCCTCTGTCATGATAAGCGGCGGTTCCAGCCTGATTACGTTTCTGAACAGTCCGCCTACACCAATGAGATAGCCCCTCCTTCGCATTTCCTCTCTGACCCTTGCTGCTTCTTTCGCTGCTGGTTTCTTGCTAGCCTTGTCCTTGACGAGCTCTATCCCGATTAGGAGACCCTTGCCTCGTACCTCACCTATGAGTTCACTCTTCTCTTCCATAATCCTGAGTTCCTTCATCGTGTATTCGCCCAGCGACCGGGCCCTCTCCGAGAGACCTTCCTCCTCGACTACGTTCAGGACCGCCAAGGCAGCCGCACAACAGACTGGATTCCCTCCGAATGTCGAGAAGTGATCGCCCTGCTCAAAGGAACTGGCGACTTCATCAGTCGACATGAAGCCTCCGATGGGAAGTCCTCCTCCTATCGCTTTCGCGAACGCCATCTCGTCTGGCTCCAAGTTCCAGAGTTCAGACGCGAACATCTTGCCGCTTCTCGCAATACCTGTCTGAACTTCATCTACTATGAGCGGTATGTTCCTAGTCTTGCAGAGGTTCTGGACCCTCGGCAGGTAGGTGTCGGGGGGCACAATCATCCCGCCCTCGCAGAGAATTGGTTCCAAGACGACGGCAGCGATGTCCCCGGCAGCGTAGTTGTCGACCAAGTCTTCCATCTCTTCTGCACACGCGTTTCCGAACTCATCTTGAGAGAGCCCGTTTCCGTACCTGTAATGATAGGGCGCGGGTGCGTGGAGTATTCCTGGGTAGCAGGCGTAGTGCCCGAGCTTTTCCTTGATCTTCCTCTGCCCGGTGAGCGAAAGCGCGAGGGAGAGTCTCCCATGGAAGGAGCCTTGCAACGAGATGAGGACCATCCCGTTCCTTCCTTTCGTGTAGGCGTACTTCTTTGCCAGCTTCACAGCCCCGTCGATTGCCTCGGTCCCACTGTTTGAGAAGAACGTCTTCGACAGACCCTTCGGGGCTACTTCTGCGATCTTCTTTGCTAACTTGGGCAAGATATCGTTGTAGTAGTAGTTCGAAACATGCATGTACCTTTCGACCTGCTCTTTTATCGCGGCCGTGACCTTCGGGTGACAATGGCCCACGTTGTTGACCGCTATTCCCGCGAAGAGGTCGACGTATTCCTTGCCAGCCGAATCAAAAATGTGAGTTCCCTTCGCTCTTTCGACTACTATCTCGTCCCTGTGAGGCAGACAGTCCAGCACATAGCTCTTGTCTAGCGACAAGGCTTCATCAAGATTCATGGTCTCAGAAAGTGACTCAAACCTAATTAAGGCTGTGGGCATGTCGTCACTTGCGTCAGTGTCGAAGGATGAGATGTTTGAGAGCGCGCGCTAGGTCACTGACTACGATGCTTGTTGCGGTCTAGAGGGCTTCGACCAGCGGCATCTGAGGTTGTTTCTCTCGAAGCTGCTTCGCCACCTCCTCAAAGACTTCGAGGTGCCTCGAGATGTCCTCTTTCGTATGTTGGACAGAGACTGTCCACTGCTCGTCGGGGCCGGTGGCCATTGGTATTATTCCTCGGTTGAGCATCATTATGTAGTAAGTCCACCAACGACCGATATTGCACCTGAGGAAGTCTCTCCAGTTGGCTACCTCCCCGTCAGTGAAATGCACTGTTCCGCTCAGCCCCTTCCACTGGACCTTGGCCTCGAGCCCTGTATCTCCGATTATGTCCCGATACCCTCTGGCCAGTGCTTCTCCCAGCGAGGCGGCGTGGTCCATCGCGGTCGATGTCAGTACCTTCGTCAGCGTCACGATTCCTGCGGTCATACAGACTGGGTTCGAGTTGAAAGTGCCAGCATGCGCGACTTTGCCGGGGACAATCGCCTCCATAATTTCCTCTCTTCCACCCAGGACCGACAGCGGATAACCGCCGGCTATCGCCTTCCCCATCACCATCAAGTCAGGCTGGACTCCGAAGACTCCTGCAGCGCCGTTGTAGAATTTCCCGCACGTCTTTACCTCGTCAAAGATCAGTACCATCTCATGCTCACGGCAGAGCCTCAGGAGTCCGCCTAGGAACCCCTTCTTCGGAGGGACGAAACCCATGTTCATCGGGATTGGTTCCAGGATTATCCCCGCCACCTCGTCTTCGTTCTTCTCGACGATACTGCGGACCGCCTTGAGGTCGTTGAACGGAGCCACCAGCGTGTTGTGGACTACCTCGTCTGGTATGCCAAGCGAGGCCGGAACTTGGTTGGGAGCACTTGCGGAACCGGCCTTCTCCTTTGAGGGCTTCACCCCCACAAGGAGAGTGTCGTGTGAACCATGGTAACAGCCTTCGAATTTGAGTATCTTCTTCCGTGAAGTGTAAGCCCTGGCTAACCTAACCGCATGCATTGTGGCTTCCAAACCGGTGGTGGAGAACTTGACCCTGTCTAGGCTAAATCGTCTGCAGATGAACTGTGCAAGCTTGGCGGTCCCTTCCCATTCGAATCCGTAGATGGTGCCCCGCTTGATTTGTTCGCCCACCGCTCGAACGAGCTCGGGATGAGAATGCCCACTGACAAGCGCACCAAACGCCATCTGGAAGTCTACGTATTCGTTGGCGTCGGCGTCCCAGATCCTGCTTCCGCTGGCCTTTTTGACATAGACTGGATATGGATCCACAAACCTGTAGTTGCTGTGGACTCCCCACGGTGTTCGTCTGCGTGCCTCCTTGTACTTGGCGGCCGAAGCCCTCGTTCTCCTCTTGAATGCGACTTCTTCTTTGTGAAGCATCCTGCTCGATCCGTTTTCTCACGCAGGATTATTTAAACCGGGGCGCAATGAAAGTCAGGCGAAGCCACAAGCTGCGGGCGGTCTTAGGTCTGGGCGTCATCCTCTACTTATCCTAGAACTTGCACAGCTCTGTCCTTGACACCTTGGTCTCGACTCCTTCTTGCGTCAGTTCTCCGAGGAGGGGCTCAGGGTCAAGTAGTTCTGGCGGAATGACCCCTTTCTGCTTTATCTTCCCTTCTGCCAACATTCTTGCGAATGCCGCAGGCACGACTCCCGTGAGGAACGATGTCCCGTTCTCGCCCAGCCTTCCGTAAGCCTCAGTATGCGAGGCCATCGTACTCAGCCTGTACGCCACCGTCGTCCCATTTCGCCTTCCCTTGACTTCGACCACGATGCCCGTATGGCCCCTTACAGTGCTCGACACTGAGACAGGTGTGGGGATTACCGCATTGAGCAATTCTATCGGAGTGACCTTGACGCCCCTGATGTCGAGCGGCTTATGGTCCATGAGGCCAAGCTTCTTCAGAGTGTGGAGGATGGCTACGCAGTCGTCAGTCAGGGCCAGTTTGAAATCCACATACTTCACGCCCTTCCCGATGTACTCTGGCAGTGTCATCACTTCTTCGTGATCGACGAGGTATACTGGCTGTGTTCCGATTGGCTCAGGGAACTGATACAACTCTCTTCCACTCATCGGTGGCGAGGACACTCTCTTTCCATCCATGAATGTATGGGGAGAGTCGAAGACCTCCGAAAAGAAGACCTCGGGTGAGAAGAGAAGCATGAAATCAAATTTCGTGCTTGTGGAGTTCTCTCCGTCCCTGACTCTTATCTCCTCGACCTCCTCGAGCCTGTTGGCAGCATAGCGGGCGTAGATGTTCGAAAGCCCGGGGTCCTCTCCCATCCCGGGGACGGCCAGCAGGTCTGCGTTCTTCCAGACCTTGTCTTGGGCGAGTTGCTCGCGGAGCCCGTTGCCTGCCAGATCCACGTAATTCGCTCCACTCTTCAGCGAGAGTTCCATCATCTGGCGATTGAACCTGGGGTGACCTGCATTGATGACTATGTCCTTCCCTTCTATTACGGGGCCGAGCTCCTCCCTGTTGCTCGCATCGATCTTCACGACCTTCGTCTTGCTATGGGAGGCCCTCGCTATCTTGAGAGCTTGAGTTGTATTCTTGTCCGCCATGGTAACCGACTCTATCGCCTTTCCTCCGAGCAGGATCTGCGCAATTACCGAGCCTACGGCTCCCACCCCTACGACCAATGCTTTCATACGAAGTCGGAGGGGATGTTCTGGTTGGAGTTAATACGCTTGATGATAGTGACCACGAACGCGGCGCGCGCTACTCCTGGAAGAGTGCTAGCCGTCAACCGACTTCTTACGGCCCCAATGACGTCTTCTTCAACCGAAGACTTGGCCCGTGATTGGAGCAAAGGGTTAAAGGTTTCTTGAAAGTCGGGCCATTCATGGATGTTCTCGTAATCGGCGTTGGTTCTGTGGGATCGGTCATAGCTCAGTATCTGAGGCAGGACGACTCCATCAGTTCTCTCACACTCGCAGACAAAGACATCTCACGGGCACGAGGTATCGCTGCCAAGCGCGGAAGAACGAAGGTGAAGGCCGTCAAGGTCGACGCTAGCAATCCGAAGGGGCTCGAGAAGCTCATGAAAGGGAAGGACATGGTAATCAATTCGGGCCACTACATATTCAACGAGCCGCTCATGCAGCTCTGCGTGAAACTCGGGGTCAACTACGTCGACCTGGCCAGTGGTAAGATTATGGACCAGCTTGCCCACGACGACGAATTCCGCAAGGCAAAAGTTCT
>JBEKAG010000080.1:0-8235 GCA_050015955.1 Nitrososphaerales archaeon | reverse complement strand
AGCTCACCTCTCTCAGGGTCCTGCTTTCAGGCGAGCGCCCGAAACACGGCCTACCAAAGCCGTGGACCTCGATTCATATCAGGTACGTGCTGTCGGGAGAGAAACTCAACAATCGTTTCGTCGAGGAAGCGATCAAGGAAAGCACAGAGAGGTTTTGCAGCGTGGGAGCGTCCCTGTCGCCCACCGCGAAGATAACCCACTCCTACGAGATCGTTTCCTAAACCTTCAATACTATCTTACCGAAGTGCCGGCTCTCTTCCATCCTCTGCTGTGCCTCGCCCGCCCTTTCTAGGGGAAAGACAGAGTCTATGACGGTCTTTAGCTTCCCCGCTCTGAAGAGACTCACGACCTTGAGTAGCTCGCCTTTGCTCGACATAAAGCTCCCGTAGATGGTCAGCTCCTTGTTGTAGACGTATCTGAGGTCCGTGGCCACCTCGGCCCCGGTCGTTGCCCCGCAGAGGACCAGCTTGCCCCCCTTCGCGAGCGTCTTGACGCTAGACTCCCAGGTGGCCTTGCCTACGTGTTCGACGACGACGTCGACGCCCCTCTTCCCTGTGATTCTTCTGACCTCGCCGAGGATGTCCTGCCTGTAGTGGTCGATTACGTGGTCAGCCCCCAGTTGTCTTGCTCGTTCCAGCTTCTCCGCGTCTCCGCCCGTGGCTATCACTTCTGCACCGTACAGCTTCGCCAGCTGGATCGCGGCGGAGCCCACTCCGGAGCTCGATGCAAGGATGAGGACCGTGTCCCCGGCCCCGACCCCTGCTTTGGTCACCAGCATGTGATAGACCGTTAGGAACACGAGCGGGAAGGCAGCCGCCTCTTCATAACCCATACTTTGGGGCTTCGGGACTAGGTTCGCTCTGGGGACCTTGACCAGCTCCGCATATCCGCCATCGACGCCGTACCCGATTATAGTGTAGTATCTGCATTGGTTGTCCTTGCCCATCAGGCACTTGTCGCATCTGCCGCATCCGACTCCAGGGTTTACGATCACTTCGTCGCCTTTTTTGAAATCCCTCTCCTCCGATGGAATCCATTCCACAGTCCCTGCTATGTCGCTCCCGGAGATGTGCGGGAGCGGTATCTCGACGTTGGGGAGTCCGTTCCTCGCCCAGAGGTCTAGGTGGTTCAGGGCGCATGCCCTGACCCTCACCAGCGCCTCGTCGTGGCTGGGCAGCGGCTCGGGTGCGTCCTCGTACTGGAGGACCTCCGGACCTCCGTGTTTGTGGAATCTAACGGCTTTCATCGACCGCCGGCAGGTTCAGCGTTCTTTTTACCCTTCTGAACAGCAGTCTCGCTAACCCTCCATCGCGCGCACAACGCATGATTAAGGTTCTACGTCGGGTCACAACAAGAGTACAATCCTGACCATGATTGCGAGTCTAGCCGGAGCGACGGCGACAACGGGCATTGACGGGGCAGGCACGATCACTGCATCTTCGTCCGATTGCGCGCGCGCCGCCGCAGTCATGAGATACCTGGTCGCGGCGAAGAACCTTGCTAGCTGACCGTGAAGTAGCCTTGCGGCTGGCAACCAATAGGGACGTAGACCGAAAGCTGAGGATCGCCGCCGGTTCGCGGTTCTTCTGGGTATACTCGCTCTCGCTCTGGGATCCCGACGCTTTTTGGAAGTGTATCTCAGGCGCCTCCGCATTCGCCCTCGTGGGGCTGTATCTGGCAGGATTGATGCCCGGAGGGTTCATACCGGCGCGGCTCACCGCGACAGTGATATTCGAGTATTTTTTGCTCGGCCTTATCCTGATGTGGGCGTACAATCTGGGACCGTGGCTCCATCCGACTAACCTTATCGTTATCTTCACACTCATCTTCAGGTTGTACAGGAATAACCTGACGATGGACGACCTAAGCGCGCAGGAAATCGGCCGTCTTTTCCCTGAGGATGACCCTGAGCTCGACACCGGTGGGAAGGCCATACTCTCGAGACTTTATCTGCGGATAAGGCGGTCATCGGTCCTCGGATCCTTGATACTTGGATCGGTGTTGGCGGCGCTGATGGTCGCGCTTCTCCTGTTAGCATCATAGATTATCATTTTTGTTTATCCTCACTGATACCTACAGCGGGGACTCGAACAACACCGGCAGCTTCGGAACGGCCATACTGGCCATCACGAAGGCGCCTACGCGCACTATTGCGCTCCGTGAATACTTTCACTCTACCCTCTTACAAGGATACGCTAGTCCAACGAATCAAAGTTATAAGGTGAAGAGCGACAAATAGTGGAACTTCCCCTTGGCGCTCCCACGCTCCGTCTTCAGGGACGAGTCATTCCTCTTCCCTGAATACCTGCCACACCAGATCCCTCACCGCGACGCCCAGCTCAGGGTTCTCGAGCTCTACTTCCAGAGCGTCGTGCAGAACGCCTCGAAGGCGAGTCAGAACGTGATGCTTTCCGGGCCTATAGGCTCGGGTAAGACGATGCTCGCCAAGAAGCTAGGCGAATCGCTGCAGAAGAAGGCAACGCTGTATGGAAACTTGGTGAAGATGTTGCATGTTAACTGCAGAATCGACAAGACGCTACAATCCGTAATGGTTAGGGCGCTCAGCACCCTCGGGCAGAATTATCCGTCGAGGGGATATAGCTTCGAGGAGCTCCTCTCCGTTTCGACGAGGTCGACTCGCTGATAACCTCGGACCCGTCTGCGCTCTATACTATAACACGCCTGAGAGAGACGGCTCAGGGGAGCCAGGTCTTCTCTTCCCTGCTTATTTCGAAGACGCTCGACTACATGAAGATCGTGGACCTCAGCACCCTCAGCTCGGTGCAGTGGAACGAGGTTTCACTCGAACCCTACTCGGCCGCCCAGCTACTGGACATCATAGCCTCTCGGAACGAAGCGTTCAGCGACGGCGCCCTGGGCGACAACTCTATGCAGCTGGCGGCAGACATAGCGAGTCTGTACGGCGATGCGCGGTACGCGCTCGACTTGGTCTACAGGGCCGGGAAGCTCGCCGACATCTCCGAGTCGCCCCGAATCTTGCCTGAACACATCAGGTCTGCCAAGGCTTCGCTGCCTCCAGGGTTCAGCAAGGAGGAACTGAACTACCTGTCGAAGCACCAGCGACTGATACTGATTGCAGTCTCCACTCTCCTCAAGAAGGGAGACTCGACCTACGTCACCATCGGCGAAGTTGAGAAGAGCTACAACGTCCTCTGCGAGAGCATGGGAGTGGGGGCGAATCACCACACCCAGGTGTGGAACGACGTCAACGAGCTGTCCAGGAAAGGCATCATAGAGGCCCAGCTCTCGGGCAGGGGGATGAGGGGCAGGACCACCCTAATCGGACTGTCGCTCGTGTCCGCGAAGGAACTGATAGGAGAGCTCGAGAAGGGGATGGTCGCCGACGCTAGAGGTTGAGGAGTTGCTGTCCTCCTACGGGAGGACCAAGGTGCTCGCCGTGATGATCGAAAGCGGAGAGCTGAACATCTCCGAGATCACTCGGAGGTCCGGACTCTCGCATACATCGGCCGCGCGCCACCTGGAGTTCCTAACCAAGTCAGGAGTACTCGCTGAGAAGCGCTTCAACAGAGTTCGTATTTTCCGTGTCGACAGGAGCAACCCCTTCGTAGGTGTGATCACGAAGTTCCTCTCAGAGTGGCAGGAGGCAAGAGAAGCGTCCTACCGGCAACCGTTCAACTAGCTGAATGAGCCCGATCTGCCTCCTTGGAGACGAATACGGCGTAGTTCTCCTCCAGGTCAAGACTCTTGACCAGTTCATCCCTGAACGCCGCTCCCCCGCAGAGCAGCAATATGTACGGCATGTCCTCGACGAGCGAACCCTTCTGGCTTATCCCAAGTCTCCGGCCTGCCAGAAGCCCGATTTCCTTTAACTTTCTCGAGTCATTCCAGATCCTGACCTGCAGAGGCCAGGGGAGGACGTCCATGGAGTAGGACGCTCCCCCGTCGCCGAGCGCTCTCCAGAGCTCTGATGCGAGCATCGGGTCGAGGTACCTTAGCAGCCTCCAGTCTTTACCCCGCATGATCCGCCCCATGAGGATGTCGGCCCTCGAGATTGCCTCGAGTGCAGTTGCCTTCCTCTCCTCCTGGACTCTGGCCTTCACCACGCCAGTGAAGAGGTCGCGTAGCTTCTCTCTGGGCTGGCCCGGATATGCCCTCAGTGCTTCGAGTGCCCCCTTCTCGTCCACGGCGTCAAAGAAGGCGTTTATCGCCTGTGAAGTGGTCATCTCTTCGTCCTTTCCTGGAGAGACTCCCGACTGCAAGAAGTTGATTGCAGACCGCAGGTCGCCGTTGGCCGCCTTCGCGATCGAGACCAGCTCTCCCTCTTCGAGCGAGAGCCCCTCGTAACCGGCGATCTTGGTGAGGTGTGCTACTACGATTTCGGGCGCCGGCTTTTGAAACTCGATCTTGCTTGTCACGTTCGAGAGCTTCTTCACCACATCCGACTCAGGGTCGTTAGCAGCCATGACGACGGGGTTCTCGCTCTTCCGGACCGCGTCCCTGATGAAATCGATAGCCCCGTAATCGGCCCTGCCGGCCAGCCCATCGACTTCGTCGAGGAAGACGAGTGTCCTGCTGTCGAACAGGTTACTGCTGGAGATTACCTCCCCGATGCGCTTCGAAAGCCTGTCCTTAGTTCGGGTATCACTAGCGTTTAGCTCCACTAGCTGGAGTCCTAGCTTCTTGGCCGCGAGGTGGACGCACGTCGTCTTCCCTGTTCCAGGAGGGCCCACGAGGAGGGCGGCTCTGGTGCCACGCTTCCACTTCCTCAACCATAGCACGAGCTTGCTCCTCGCCGCCTCGTTGCCCACCATGAGGTCCAAACTGGTGGGCCTGTACTTCTCCGACCACAATCAACAAGCGCCTCCTACGAAGACGATAAGCCCCACGGCCATGCCGGCAAGCGCGATTCGCTTCACCCTGTGCGCGTTGGCAGGGTCGTGTCCCATGATAATCGAGGCGGCTAGGTACACGAACACTGCGTCAGGCACGATGACCCCGAAGGTGTAGAACTCATTCGCCAGCCCCAGCGCGAGGGGCACCCAGCTGGCGACTACAGAGAGAAGGAAGAAACCCGCACCGACAGAGGACGCGACCTTGAGCCCTTCGCTCCTCGCCAAAGTATTGACCCCCCGCCTACCGTCTCCTTCGACATCAGCTATCCCTTTCACTACCTCCCTCCCGACGCCACAGAAGAACGAGGTGAGTGTCATCATCAGCAACAAAGACATCGTCAAGCTTCCGCCCGAAATGACGCCGCCGTAGATGAAAGGGACGGCAAGTGAGGACGCGACAAGGAGGTTCCCGGGGAGTCCTGTCTGCTTCGCCTGACTGTTGTAGACCCACATGAGAAATGCATACAGCGAGGCGATGCCGACTGCGACGGGGTTCAGGGTCAGGACGGAGGAGGCAACGCCCGCTGCGAGGACGAGCATGGAGAGCCTGACCGCCGCCTGGGTCGAGGCGCGGCCGCTTGGGATGGGGCGATCCGGCCGGTTCACCCTGTCCACTTCGACGTCGTAGATGTCGTTGGCAGACATCGAGTATGCGCAGAGAAAGAACCCAGTCAGGAACCCTAGGGCCCCCTGAATGACCTTCACCTCGGCCGGCTTGGAAACAAAGAACCCGACTATGACAGCGAAGCCGATCATGACACAGTTGGCCGGTCGAATCAGGTCTAGGCCTGCTCTGAAACTCATCAGGTCAGAACCTAGCCTTGCTCACCTTGTAGTAGATCACTTCGCCCCTGCGCTCAATCACCGCAATTATCGCCTCTTTTCCCATCCTGGCCATCTCCTTGACCGACTTCTGGAGCTCTCCCATTCCTTTCTCAATCCCCTCGTCTAGGGCGAAGACGACGTACTTTGCGGGCTTCTTCGGGTAGTCTCCCCTCTCGTAGACTCTCAGGTCGGTCCCGAAGCCAAATCCTTCTCTTACGACGTAACCCCTACTCCTCAAGTCTCTGTAGATCATGAACTTGGTCCAGGAGTCTCGGGCCCGCTTCTGGGTCACTTCAGCGAGCCTCGCGAAGGTAACCTTTCTTCCGGACTCGTCCTTCAGGTCGAGCTTCCCCGAATAGAGAAGGTAGAGCGCCTCATAATCGCGTAGGGTCAAGGCCTTGTCTTCCTTCGATCCATAGCCGGACTCTTCCAACTCCCCAAGGCGCTCTCGGTCGACCACCACTGCGGTGCCGTCTGCGAGGAGTGCGGTGAACGGCTGGACTTGCTCTTCGGGGGTGACAACCTCTCCCAAATCTCTCGGTTTGGCAAAGACTGCCCGACCGTATTTGAAGGTTCAAACGAATCGGTGGTGGAAACGCTTTAGAGCAGACTAAGCGCAGTGAGCATTCCTTGGCCGATTTCTTCACAATGCGCACGGTCACTTGGAGCGACGGCTCAGTGAAGATGATCGACCAGACACTCCTTCCAGGAAGGCTTGCCTACGCTTCCTACACCAGGCCAGAGGGAGTGGCCGAGGCTATTAGGACGATGGTCGTTCGTGGCGCGCCTGCAATAGGGGTGGCGGCCGCGATGGGGGTGGCTCTGGCCGCAGCGCGTTCCACCACAGAAGACCTGAGAGAGCTCATGAAGGAACTCGAACGCAGTGCTAGTTTGCTTCGATCGACTCGGCCCACGGCCATCAACCTCTTCTGGGGCATCGACCGGGTTCTGAAGGTAGCCCGATCCGCGAAGTCGGCCGCTGAGGCCAGGATGCTGGTCACAACAGAGGTGAAGTCGATGGAGGAGGAGGACATCGAAGCCAACAAGAGGCTCGGGCACGCGGGTGCGAACCTGATCGAGGACGGGGAGACGGTCTTGACGCAGTGCAATGCCGGGGCGCTCGCGACAGTGGGGTACGGGACGGCCCTCGGCGTGGTGAGAGCAGCGGTCGAGCAGGGGAAACTGGTGAAGGTCTTGGTCCCAGAGACGAGGCCCGCGCTCCAGGGTGCGCGCTTGACGGCTTTCGAACTTGTCACAGATGGCATCGACTGCACAGTGATTCCCGATACGGCCGTCGGACACATCATCAGCCTCGGCAGGGTCGACAAGGTCATCGTGGGGGCCGATAGGATTACGCGAGACGGTTACGTGTTCAACAAGATAGGGACCTACCAAGAAGCGGTCTTGGCTGACAGGCACGGGGTTCCATTCTACACTGCGGCACCCCACTCGACGTTCGACCTCTTACACACTCATGAACAGATTGAAATCGAGGAGCGAAGTTTTGACGAGGTCGTTCACATCAGGGGAAGAAGAATCGTGCCCAAGGGCGTCTCCGTGGCCAACCCGGCCTTCGACATGACGCCTCCGGAACTCGTCACCGCGATGGTGTCGGACAGGGGATTGATTGATAGGCCGTTCGAGGTGAACGTCTGTCGGGTCATGTCTCCATCGCGCGCGCAGACATGAGACGCGATTCTCACTATCCTTGATTTGGCACCACTGGGATACATTGAGAAAGGTTGGAATAGGCCTAGGCAAGGAGATCGGAATTGGGCCCGTAGCCTAGACTCCAACAAGGGGAAACGCGTGGCTAAAGATAACCACGCTAGCCCTAGACCTGGATTAAGGCGTCAGCCTTCGGAGCTGAAGACCATGGGTTCGAATCCCACCGGGCCCGCTACTACACAGGTTCTTCTATGGAACGCCACAAAGCGCGCGCGCACGCAGAGAAACACGTGTTTGACCAGCTATTGCAATAGAGCCTGCCTCACGGGACTTGCTAGAATGTTGGGCGCCTATATGCGCGCGCTCTGCTTCTTCGTGGCATCTGTGATTGGCAAAGTCTCGACCTGGTTGGCCGGTTGCTCTCGGACTGATGACTACGAAGGCCTCGGTCGGCGAGAAGTCCGGGGACGGCGAATTTTGCCCCAGAATTAGGGGTCCTCAGCCCTTTTCGGCGCCAAAGGACTTGGGATGAAGCCTTTTATCCGCCAATTCCCTTCGAACATTCTGAAAATAAGATGATCCTATCGCAGAACTATAGAAGAGCCATAGGAAGAATTACCGCAATTTCCATCGTTCTCATAATAATCATCGCAGCCGCGGTCGGGGCATACTATCTAGTAGCGACTCCTGGATCGAGCACAACCACATCCACGACATCTTCAACCACATCCACGACATCTTCAACCACATCCACGACATCTTACAAGAGCACGATTATACTGGGGACCACGGACGCGGTCCAGACTACAATTGACCCTGCCGACGCCTACGACTACTTTGGCGATAATATGATTCAGCAACTTGGCGC
>JBEKAG010000079.1:0-5699 GCA_050015955.1 Nitrososphaerales archaeon | reverse complement strand
ACCTGCTACCGTCAAGGATCTTGCCGCCCTCTCCTATCCTTGACTCTCGCGTGATTCTGCCGTCACGGATTGCGCACACACGGTTGCACTCTGCTACTACAATCGGATCGTGAGTCACCAGGATGAAGGTTGAATGTTCCTCCTTTCGCAATGATTTCATCACTTCCATCAGCTTCTTCGCTGATTTCGAGTCTAGGTCACCCGTTGGCTCGTCGGCGAGCACTACAGATGGATGATTGGCCAGCGCGCGTGCGACTGCGACCCTCTGCTGCTCCCCTCCACTCAGTTCGTCCGGCATGTGGTCGGCTCTTGCTTCCAGCCCGACGGACTCAAGGAGGTTCAATGCGCGTTCCCTCTTTTCTGCGGTTGGCACCTTTGCAAAGGTCATTGGAAGTTCGACGTTCTCCACGGAATTCAGTGTCGGAATCAAATTGTAGAACTGGAAGACGAATCCCACCTTGCGCAGTCTGTAATCCGTCAGTTCTGCGTCGTTCAGCTTGTCTAGTTCCACTCCATCCACATGAACGGACCCCTTGTTGGGCCGGTCCAGCCCGCCTATCAGGTTGAGTAGGGTTGTCTTCCCAGACCCAGATGGCCCTATTATCCCCACGATTTCGCCCTTTCCGACAGTCAGGTTAACTCCGTTCAGGGCAGGCACGGGTAACCTGCCGCGCTTGTACCGTCTCTCCAAGTCGACGGTCCTCACCAGGGCTTCAGACATGCCGTAGGGCCTCCACTGGATCCATTCTGGATGCTCGGAGCGCAGGGTAGATTCCGGCGACGATGCCGACCAGACTCCCCAGAGCAAAGCTCAGCAAGAGATTGTATGACGTCAGAGTCGGCGTGAGTCTGCTGGTGACAAAGCCTCCAAGTCCACGTGGTCCGGCCGAGGCGGCAGAGCCTGTGAGGAATGGGAGTGAGAACGACACTACGACCCCAATGAAGACCCCGACTATCGCTCCGATCAGTCCAATCAGGAGTGCTTCGCTCAAGAACATCTTCATTACCTGTCCCTTGGTCGCACCAATCGCGCGGAGGGTCCCGATCTCGCGGGTTCTTTCACCAATCGACATCATCATAGTGTTGATCACTCCGAACGCTCCCGCTAGGAGGGCAACCAAGCCGATCACGATGAAGAAAGTCGTCATAGTGTTCGATAGCGCAGCCGCTGGGTTCGCAATCGTGTTGGCGACATTCGCCGTGACCCCGCTGATGGAAGAGTCTATGGCTGATGCGACTTGGCTCACCAGGGACGCATCAGTCGCTTTGACGTAGATTTGGGTGACAAGCCCACTCCGGTTGCTGATGGTCTGGGCATCGGAAAGCAGTAAGTACGCTGATCGGGCCAAGGGTCCAAATGTGCTTCCACTTGAATAGATTCCAACCACTACGTACTTTGTCCCCCCGGTAGAATTGACCCCCACGGCGACACTGGAGCCGACCGTTGCACCGAGGTTGCTCGCGACCGTGCTGTCAAGCAGAATTTGGCCGCTCGACGAAAGGCCCGAGCCTTGGGTGATATCTAGACCGGTTGTGGCCTGCGAGTAGGTACTGGGTTCTATCCCGTAGAGAAACACATTCGCGCCGTTTACGTAACCCGGCGTAGAGAGCTCGGGCGATGCCACGTACACTCCGCTCATGTTCTCGATGGAATTGACGAGGGACTGGTTTATCAGATTCCCTGAGCCGAAGAGACCACGAAAGCCCCCGCCATCGTTCCCAGGTCCGCCACCCGGGAACCCAGTTCCATTCCCCCCTCCAGGAAAGGTGGGGGTGGTTCCGTTCACGACTGTTATTTCCGCGCCAACGAGATTCCTCAGGAGACCACCGGTTTGTGCGGAGGTCCCGGCAGCAAGCGAAAGCAACACGAGAATCATGGCCACGCCGACCACGATGCCCGACACCGTCAGGACCGTTCTCATCTTTCGGTGTCTTAGATTTCTGAGCGCTAGGCTCATCGATGACGTAGTGAATCAGTTCCTCCCTGGTTGTTCAAGGGCCGTGAATCCCAACTCTCCAATTGCGGTCGATGGCGTTCGCAGCATGCCCAACGTCGCCTAGGATTTGAAGTCTGTCATCTCGCGTTAGCTGAGGATCAGTCCTGATCTCATGTTCGACGGCGGCCAAGGCGACCGAGTCGTGCACTTCCTTCAGCACTTTCCTGTACCAGTCCTTCTTCACATCCGAGATCGCCTCCTTCAGGTCATGGTCGAAGACCTGAACCACCTTTGCCTTCTGCACTTGCGACACACGCTCTCTCAATGCGACCTACTCCCCGAAGCCTCGAAGCTGTGGCCAACTAGCAACATACTGGACAGCGCCATCCTCAAGGTTTTCGTTGCAAGGAGCGAAGAGCTCACGCTCACGAGAATGAGCCACGTCGATTCCAGGACCGACACGATGTTTGACACTTACTTTCCACCATTATTGCAATGTTCGAAGGAGAGAAAGAGGGGGGCCGAGTAGTGCGGTTTCAACTCTGAACCGTGCCCGTCAGAGTCACCGCATACTCGGTCGATCCTGCTTTCAAGTCCATGAGTAGCGAGCCAGTAGTCCCTGCGAAGCTGCCTCTTGCGAAGCCTCGCAGGAGGAACTGGCCTGTCGGTGTAGTTGTGCCCTGCCCTGATATCGTGTCAGCGTAGGACCCGGCCTGCGCTGTGCCCGATGAAATGGTGTATGTCGTCCCCCCAACGACAAGGCTGCCGCTGGTGATCGAGAGTGTGTATCCTTCCGATAGCTTGGATGTCACTGTGAAGGTGATGGTTCCTGATGCTGTCCCGTTGTCGCTGGGCGTCCCAATGACCTGGAATGAGCCCTGAGAGCTTGTCAAGGTGATTGTCTGACCCACGGTCAGGCCGACAGTGTTTTGGAGGTCGATGCGGTCAGGAGGCCCGGGCATGTTCGAGCGGTCAAATCCCCGTTCGAATCCTTGACCCGGCTGGCAGCCGGTGTAGTTCTGAGTGCTAGTTGAACTGGATGCGGTTGATTCTGTCGAATTCGTGGATGTGGTGGAGGTCGAGGCGGTCGATGTGGCCGCCAGGACCCAGGGAGATGCGAGTAGTGCTGTTGCTATGGCTATTGCTGCTACTGCTGTCAGTTGTGCTGTTCTTGTTTTCATCCTTCCGTCGATTGCCAGCGGTATGCCTAGTATTTACTGGATTTCCGAGATGACTCCATAATCTCTACAGATTCGACCCAGGAAGCCCCCACAATTGAGGAGCCGCGTGGGAACGGGTGGGCGCGAGCAGTGTTCTACTTAACCGCAAGGTCTTGAGACGCCTGCCTTTCTTGGGCATCCACAGTGTTTTCCGGAGAAGCTCCTTAATCAGCAGGAAGGCCTGCATCCATCAACAGGCCTCCGAAACTTGAGTTCTTCCGGGAAGTCTTGAAGAGTGGGTACGCCATCAGCCATCCGATGAAGAACTCCTTCTTCAATACAGCGTAGTTGAACCATTGTGAGGTCGGGATCGAGGTCCCCCAAGCCGGCGCACGTGCACCCTGACACAGCCCTGTGTCCGGACGCCTAGGTGTGCGGTTCTCCAGAACCGAGAAGGATTGTGTAGGGTTAAGTAAGTCGATTCCCCCTGTTCAAGGAACGGGATACGACGAATGACATGTGGAGGCCTCACACCACGTGGAGCGGCGTCACAAATGACACCATTGAAGGGTGCGGAAAGGAGGCAATGAGCATGGCCCAAGTACCTACCGGCCATAGTCCTTCCGAGGGCCCTCAAACTTGTGCGAGTCACACTGGCCATGTAAGGCAGTCACCGACCGCACAAGCTGCGAGTCTCCCCGCAAAACCCTTTAGGATAGCCTACCTCGGCCGCAAGAAGTATTGTGCAAGCTGCATGAAGAGGAAGACGGGTTGGGTCGTGACTTGGGGGGTTGTGAAG
Source organism: Nitrososphaerales archaeon (assembly GCA_050015955.1). GTDB lineage: Archaea > Thermoproteota > Nitrososphaeria > Nitrososphaerales > Gagatemarchaeaceae > UBA183. The sequence goes on along the minus strand of JBEKAG010000079.1, from coordinate 1,803 downwards.
GCGCGGCAGTGCGGAGTTTGCATGGACAGTGACACGCGGAGACTTGTCGAAGGGTGGTTCGAGAAATTCTGGTCACACAATCGGTTGAATCAGTAGCCGATTGGATCCGGCAGCGGAGGTTCCGGGATGCCCAGGAGGCCGAACGCATGATAAAGCAGCTGAACCTCGGCAAGGCCCATGACAGACTGCTTCCACAGCAGAGGGCCGCCATCAACTTGGTCTACAACATAAGAGACAGCACTCCCCCGCCCCCGTCGACTTCGGCAGGCTGGGCGCAATCTGCGCCGACAGGCCGGTGTGGGTCCTGTGGAGGCCCCATCACTCCTGGCTCAAGATTCTGTACGTTCTGCGGCAAGCCAGTGGGCTAGGGACCAGACGAGCGGAGGGGACTGAAGCCCCCGAAGCCCTCAACGACACAGTGGACAGTGTCGCGCGCTGCGCGCGAATAGTTCAGGTGTTCGTCGCTGCAATTGGTTTCCTGCTCTTCCTGATGTTCTCCAAGAAGACGCCTATCTCCCAAGACAGGATCCCCTTCCGAACTACTGGATGGCGAAGCCTTGCCTAGCATTCGCTAGTCTCTGGAAACCTCTGAAAACCCGTCTGCAGACCCGACCATGTCTATGTGTGGCCGCTCACGGGCTGGGGGGCGTAAGGCTCCTCAAGGTACTTCGCCTCCTCCTCCGGGATCTTCACTGTGACCGACTCGACCATCTCTTCGAGATGCTGCACCTTCGACGTGCCGATGATGGGGGCCGTCACCCCTCTAAACAGAAGCCATGCGAGGGCGAGCTGATTAGGCGTGACCCCCTTGCGCTTTGCCACTTCCACCAACCTGCCGACGATCTGGTCGTTGTGTGGCTTCCCGACATACCTGGCGTGTCCGAACGACCCCGGCGCTACACGACTGTTGTCCTTCTCCGTGGTTACTAGCCTCCCGTTCTCGAAGTACCTTCCTGAAAGGAAACCCCCTGCCGTTGGACTCCAAGGGATGAGCGCGATTCCCTCGGCCTTGCAGAGAGGTATCATCTCCCTCTCCTCTTCACGATAGAGCAGGTTGTACAGGTTCTGCATGCTGACGAACCGCGTGTACCCCTTCATGTCGCTAGTGTAGAGGGCCTTCGCGAACTGCCATGCCCACATGCTGGAGGCGCCGATGTAGCGCACCTCGCCGTTCCTAACAAGGTCTGTCATAGCGGAGAGAGTCTCCTCAGGGGGTGTGTCGTAGTCCCACCTGTGAATCTGGTACAAGTCTATGTAATCGGTCTTCAGCCTGCGAAGAGACTCCTTCGCCTGCCACATTATGTGCTTCCTCGACAATCCCTTTTGGTTCACACCAAGACCCATCTCACTGCGGACCTTGGTCGCCACTACCGCGTCCTCACGCGAGCCGCTGAGGAACTCGCCGAGTATCTCCTCAGACTTCCCCTTCGAATACACGTTCGCCGTATCAAAAAAGTTGATTCCGAGGTCCCAAGCGCGCCCGAGCACCTGCTTCGCCGCCTCTCCGTCGGCCATGTAGTCCGCTTGGTTTCCAAGCGACATACACCCGAGGCATATCCTCGAGACCTTGAGGCCGGTCGAACCCAACCTAGCATATTGCACAGATGAAGACTAGCAGATTCACCTTATGAGTGTTCTTTTCGTTCGCGCGCGCGCCACAAACACGCGTCTGTCTCATCAAACACGCCACGCCAGGGTCGGCAACGTTCTTCACTGGTCCCTGCCGATAGGCTGCCTGCATTGAAGTACATGGCAGATGAAATGCTTGAAAGTCTTCCCGAATTCCTCAGGGAGAAAGGAATC
>JBEKAG010000078.1:0-5771 GCA_050015955.1 Nitrososphaerales archaeon | reverse complement strand
TCCTTCTGAACGCAGGCAAGTGGGACTTCCCGAAGGGCAACATGGAGGATGGTGAGACCGAGCTCCAAACGGTCATCCGCGAGGTGGGCGAGGAGACCGCGCTGAAAAGAATCACAATAATGTCCGGGTTCAGGAAGGTGATCGAGTACTTCTACAGGCGGAACAGCAAGAACATCCACAAGCGTGTGGTCTACCTGCTGGCTGAGTCAGGCGACGACCAGGTCAAGATATCATTCGAGCACCAGGGTTTCGGCTGGTTCCCATATTCCAAGGCAGTGGCCCGGGCGTCTTACGATAACTCGAAGATGCTCTTGGCTGAAGCAGAAAGATACTTGGCGGCGCGCATCGGAAAGCCGCCGAGACCTCAGAACCGAACGAGGGGGTGTGGCTCAGCCAACTTGACGACCTTGATGTAGTGGTACCCCGGTTCGTCGGTCCTCCTGACGAAGGTCGTCTCGGTAATCTTGTCGTACGAGTACCTCACGAAGCCCGTCGGAGCATCCCTACTGCGCGTGTAGAAGAAGATCGATGCCTCCTCGTAGTCGTCTATTCTGGCGAAGGTCCCGATTATCCAGGCTGATTCCTCCTTAAACGCGAACAAAGGCAGTGGTGGTTCCTCGAACAGGGTCTTGTAGGCCCCGACCTTCACGAGGCTTGGGATGTTCTCGACTTCTACCGACATGAACTTGTCCGGGAACTCCTTCTTGCTAGCCAGAGGTTCTGGCATCTTCTGGATTCTGATGACAGGCGCGTACAAATACGAGGCGTTGCTTGCTGTCGGGACCAGCTGGACCTCCTCAACTTCGCCCGCGATTCGATATGCCAGGAACTCGTCGACCTTCACCGAGTCTGAGAAGTAGAACACAGGCGTGCCCATGAAGAGGTCAGCTTGCGCCGCAATCCTGGTAGCTCGCCCTTGCCTGAACGCGAAGAGCGGAAACGGGGCTCGCTCGAGGAAGCAGGAGAGTCTTCCCAGGTCAAGAAGAGAATCGAGTCCCACATAGCAAGCGCCGCCGATTCTCTGTTCCTCCTTCCTAGGCAATGCGAGCGTGCCCGCTTCGTGCCCATTATAAGGTTGAACGAGCATGAGGCCGCGTTCCACCCAAATACCTACGTCAGTAGAAGCATTGGCGTGAGCAACTGGCGTGACGAGACTCGTGCAGACCTGAAGGATGCAGAAGAGAGACTCGTCGTCCTCGGCACTGAGATATCAGGCGACCTGACGGAAGAGCAGGCCCGTTCGATCTGGCGAGCCTACCTTGACGTCGAGAAGAGCGTCGTGTTCATCAAGGTCGAGATTGACGAAGAGAATCCTGGTAGGTTCGTTAATATGAAACAGTATTCAGTGCCGGACGAGAGGCAAGCGCTCCAATTCGCCCTCAGAAATCTTAGGAAGGGCTCGGAGAGCTTTGCCCTAGGCGATTACAGAAGGTCGCTTCGCGAGCTCCGCGAGGCCAGGAACTATCTGAGGCTGATCCTCAGGGCACGACGTAGAATCAAGACGAAGGCCGCTAAGGCCTCCCGAATCCGCTAATCTTTGGACTCGGTCTTCTTCTTCTTGGCCCGCGACTTCCTCGGAGTAGCTCTCTCCGGTCTCGGTTCCTCTGGCGCCTTCTCAGGTGCTTTCTCTCCCTTCTCCTTGGGTCCCTCTTTCTTGCTCGGCGCCGTTGCGGCTTCCTCCTTCCCCTTTTCTTCCTTTTCTTTCTTTTCCTCCTTCTCCTTTTCTTCCTTTTCTTCTTCCTCGCCGAGTTCTATCTCTTGGATCGTGAGCTCTCTTCCTGACACGAAGACCCGATAACTCCTTTTGACACCCTTCATGTACGTGAATCGTTTGATGTACGTCTTGACGTGTCTTGGTTTCACTCCTTCTCTAATTGAGCCGTCGTCTAGTTCCAGAGCGTCTCCTGAAACTGACGGCTTGGTTCCCACTCTAGGCTCGAGGAAGGCTGCTAGATCCTCACCATAGTCCTTGAGTGTGCCGAGTCTTATCTTCAAGTCGGCTGACCTATTCGTCTAAGCGGTTATAACGGTTGTTGCTATTTTCCGTGTCTCTTGGTTCTCCTTTGATATGTCCTAATTGCCCTCATCAAGTCGATTTTCCGGAAGGCTGGCCAGAAGACGTCGGTGAAAACGAGTTCTGAGTAGGCACCCTGCCAGAGTAAGAACCCGCTCATCCTCTCTTCGCCCGAGGTCCGGACTATCAGTTCAGGCTCTTGGTTTGGAAGGTATGACGTGTAGAGCCTTCTGTCGATCGTATCTTCGGTTATCTCATCCGGTGCGAGCTTGCCAGCTTTCACCTCTTGCGCCACGGTCCTCACCATGTCTGTAATCTCTGCCCTTCCTCCGTACGCAACTGCAATGTTGAGGTAGTGGTCTGCGAATGCCGCAGTTTTCGCTTCTATCGCCGACAGCAAGTCGCGGATTGACTTGGGTAGGAGGTCCAGCTGTCCGATGGCCCTGACTCTAACCTTGTATCTGACTATCCTCTCGTCCGAAAGGAGCCTCGCGAGTCTTGTTTCAATCAAGACGAAGAGCTCTCCGAGCTCCTCGGTTGTCCTGTCAAGGTTCTCGGTAGACAGCACATAGAGCGTAATGGTCTTGATCCCCAATTCGTGACACCAGTCCAGGAGCTCCTCCGCCCTGTTGGCCCCCTCTTCGTGCCCGATTCCGCCCGCGAGGCCTTGGCTCGCCGCCCACCTCCTGTTTCCATCGAGTATGATCCCGATGTGCGAGGGGACCGTCTGGGTCTCAATCTGGGCCTTGAGCCTCCCTTCGTAGAGCCTATAGGCGCCGAGCGCACGGAGTACGGAGTCTAGCATGAGCTATTCTCTTTCAGGGAAGCCCTTGGTCCTCATCCTGGGGTATATCGCGGTCGTCAGCGCGAAGATCGCTGCTAGACCAAGGAGTACGTAGGAGATCAAAAGGAAGGTCGATTCTGCAGTCCCTTGGACTAGGAACTGCGAGAAGGTGCTCACAGGGAGGTACAGGAGTGCCAGCATCACCAGCACGTAACCGTCCCGCCTCCAGCGGATGCTGTCCCTGGCCAGGTGAGAAAGAAGCGCGCCGGTCGCGTAAATCGCAATTCCGACCCACACGAGAGGTAGGCTCCCTTTAATCAGGTACCCTGCACTCTGCTGAGCGCAGGAGGGCGCGCTATTGACCGTCGAGCACATGCTGCTGACCATCGACCCGTACCCGGTGAAGACGCCTACCACGACGACTAGGGCGCTCGTCACCATGGAGAAGAGCCTCATGTACCCAGTGGGCCCCCTATGCAGCAGTCCAGCGACCGCACTATCTATGCTGAATCCTCTCACGAAGAACGCCCCTCCGATTATCAGCAAAGTGGCGAGTCCCGCTTCCAAAACGTGACCCAACACTATCAGAATCCCCGCGAGAATGAAGATCAGACCAGGCACCCCGAGGCTCCACCTCGAGTAGTGAGGGTCGAAGACGAGCATCCTCAGATATCGCCCGAGGATCTGATAGGATTCCTCGACTCTCTGGCTGTGCTTGACAGTCACCCTCTGAACTGAGACGATTGGCTTGAAGTTCTGGATGATCGGAATCACCTGCTCGTCTTCCCCTCCGTCCGACACTAGGACGATTCCAGTGTACTCGGAACCCTGTACGACGCTCTGTATCTCTCTCCCGACCCTTCTATCGGCCTCGAAGCCTCTGTTGACGTCACCGCAGACTATCGCAATCTCACACGCTGTGCCCTTGGCTGCCAACTCATCGTGCTTCTTTACGGCCGCGAAGATGGTGTTAGCGTCGGCTTCTTCAGGGTCTGCCATCACAAGCTTCATCGCTGCTGCGAGGGCCGCATCTCTTCCCACGACAGGGGTCTGGAGCTTGGTCTTGGCTCCGAGGTCGTTGTCTCTGTCGACGCAGAGTATCAGAAACCGCTCAGGCTGACCTGACATCGCCGTCAATTCTCCAACTGCACGCGACGATACTTAAGTCTAGGCCTGAAAAGTCACGCATGATTCGCAGCTCAGATAGGCTTAGGGAACATCCCTCTGCTCAATAAACGGACAGGCTATGCAAACTGAATTGGCTCACCTTGCGCTGAAGATCGGAGTAGAACTGGAGGCCTACGTTGTGTTGGAGGACCCCCAGGCGAAGTTGACCGCGCGCGCGCGAAGTACAAGGTCCCGAAGAAGGTCGTCTTCGTTCAAGAACTCCCTAAGACCCTGATGGGGAAGGCTCTCCGCAGGAAGCTTAGAGCCTACATATGAATGATCATCGAAACTGCGTTGCCTCCGCCGAGGCAGGCGGTCGCAAGGCCTGTCCTCTTCTGGCTCCTCCTAAGGTTGTAGATGAGGGTTGTGAGTATCCTAGCGCCGCTGCAGCCTAGGGGGTGGCCCAGCGCTACCGCCCCGCCGTTCACGTTGAACTTCGCATCTGGGATTCCGAGTTCCCTCCTGACAGCGATTGATGCTGTAGCGTAGGCCTCGTTGTGCTCGAACAGGTCGATGTCTGCGACGGTCATCCCGGCCTTCTTCAGCACAGCCTTGGTCGTGGGGATGGGCGCCTCCATCACGCGAGCCGGCTCGACACCCCCTGTCCCGTACGCCATGATTTCTGCCAACGGCTTCAGCCTTAGCCTATCCGCAGCCTCCTCCGAGGCAATGACCAGAGACGAGGCCCCATCGCTCAGCTGGGATGAGTTGCCTGCTGTGCAGACGCCTCCCTCCTTGAAGACAGGTTTCAGTTTTCCGAGCTTTTCCATCGTCGTGTCCGCCCTGACGCACTCGTCGTTGTCGAACTCGATGACTTCGTCGTCTCCTCTCTGGACGCTGACCTTTGCGATCTCCTCGTCGAAGAGCCTGGCCTCTAGCGCCTTCGCAGCCTTCATCTGGCTTTCATATGCAAACTCGTCAGCCTCCTTCCTCGTGATTCCGTACCGCTTGGCGATGTTTTCACCGGTCATGCCCATGTGGTAATCGTGGTACACCTCCCAGAGACCGTCAAGGATCATCGCGTCGAGGACCTTTGCGTCACCGAGCCTCACTCCCCAGCGCTCGCCACGGACGATGTGAGGTGCATTGCTCATGCTCTCCATCCCGCCAGCCACAATCAGGTCCCCATCTCCCGCCTTGATCGCTTGGGCGGCCAGCATGACCGCCTTCAGCCCTGAACCGCACACCTTGTTGATTGTCACAGCCCCGGCGCCGAAAGGGACCCCCCCACCTATCGCCGCCTGCCTGGCTGGGTTCTGGCCGAGTCCGGCAGAGACGACGTTGCCCATTATCACTTCGTCGACTTCGGAGGGAGGGACCTTGGCCCTTCTGAGGGCCTCTTTGACAGCGATTGAGCCGAGCTTGGGGGCGCTGACTCCGACCAGGCTCTTGCCGAACTTCCCGGTGGCCGTCCTGCATGCGGAAATGATTACTGGTTTCCCCATTCTGACCAGGGTCGTAATGCGTCGATAATAAACGGAACGTTAGGCAAAAAAGCTGTATCCATAAATAGGTTGAGTTTTGGAGGCGACTCGCCGACCATGAACGCCTTAAGCAAGATCTGGATGGATGGTAAGTTCGTTGACTGGGATGACGCGAAGATACACATTCTGACGCACGGCCTGCATTACGGCTACTCTGTCTTCGAAGGGATACGGTGCTTCTCTACTCCAGGAGGTCCTGCAATCTTCAGGCTCGGAGAGCACCTGGAGCGGTTCCTCAACAGCGCAAAGATCTACATGATGAAGGTTGACTATTCTGCGAAGGAGCTGAACAATGCCTGCGTCGACCTGGTTAGGGAAAATG
>JBEKAG010000077.1:0-5792 GCA_050015955.1 Nitrososphaerales archaeon | reverse complement strand
CGTGCAGAGCCTTGACTAACACCGTCTTCATAGCGACCCTCTGACTAGGCTTCCTAGTCTCGATTTCTTGAAGCAGCTCGTCCAGAAATCGGCCGCCGGCCCCCGGCGTAGAGATTCTTTCGAATACATCAATCGACGGACTCGTATCAAAGCGTATAGGATTCGCAGAAATGAATTCCAAAGCCCTAATCGTTGCTGGCTTGAGTTCGTATCTGCAAAAGCTGATGTTACTTTCAATTCCTCCGACTTGCCTAGGCCAAATTTCCACCAAGTTCTGTTTCTGATTGAGTCTGATTATTGCTGGAATATCCATTTCCAGAATCTTGCTGAACTCCTTCGGTTGTTCAATCCTAGCCTCGCGGAACTGTATTCTTCTTACCGCGGTCAACCTTCGCTCTTCGACCCGCCCTTTCTCTGGCTTTGCTGCTTCTTGAGCCTTTCAATTTCCCTAACTTGATTGAAACAGAGTCCCGACAAAGAAACAGGCGCAAGTCGGACCTCCTCGCATTGGTACACTCCGATGACCTTGTGGTCGTCTCTGCCAGCTATACCTGAATCACTCTTTAGCGCGCGCACACAATCTATGAGGAGGGTCATAACGTCTGTCCAACTGTCTCGGTTTCATGTCGTAGGATACAGAATTGGATTTGGGCCAACCCACGCAAGCTCAAACCCACCTTCACTAGGCATACGCCGGAATCGGCTGCTCAGCGCGCGTGTGTCTAGGCGACAGGGAACCCTTCCTTCCGCCATGTCTTGCCCTTGCCCTGCGACCGAGAATCGTGACCATATCTTCTATTATACGCTTGTATTTCGTTCTGTCTAACGGTTTTGAGGCAAATTCCTCAGCAATTGCGAGAAACCAGCTGTAGAGCGAGCTCGCCTGGTTGCCTCTAATGACCTCCAATGCGTCTTCGGTGTTCATGACAGTCTGCTTTCCTGACGAGCCCTCTCTATCCATTGCTCGAAACTTCGCTATTCTCACAACCCTCTTGATATCCGCTGGAGAGTAGGTCCTCGTCACCCTGGCAAGTCTCTGGCAGTCCACGTCGCCTAAAGGGACACCCTTCAGGTAGAGTTCGAACAGACTCTTCCTAGCAGCCGTTGATGGGATGGACACGTACCACTCGTCGCCGAATCGCCCGGCCCTCATTAGGGCTGGGTCGATGTCCCATGGGCGGTTAGTCGCGCCCACTATAATCAGACCTTCAGGATTCTTCTCCACGCCATCGAGTTCCATAAGTAGTTGGTTGGTTGCCGCCCTCTGTCCCGACTCGTCCCGGTCCCGCCCTCTATCCATGCCTAGGGCGTCGAGCTCGTCGATGAAGACCACGATGTAGCGAGTCTTCCCGCTCGCTATGAAGTCACGAGCCTGCTGGAATATCGCGTGGATGTTCTTCTCCGTGTTCCCACTATACATGTCCAAGACCTCGTTGAGGTTGAAAATGAGGATGTATGCCCCTATCTCGCCGGCGAGTGCCTCGACGAGGAGCGTCTTCCCACATCCGCTCGGCCCGTAGAGCAGAACGGAAAGACCGCTCTCGATGTTCCATCTTCTCAGGCCCTCGGGCCTCCTCGCCGGTCCAATCACGCTCAGCTCAAACTCTCGCTTCAGTTCCTCCAGCCCAACCACATCCTCCATCTTCTTCCTCGGTTTGGTGAGAGCAAGGCCCTTGATCTGTCCGTTAAGGATGAGCGTCCGTTCGATCTTCTGCTGTCGGTCCCCTGCCTCGGCGAGTTCCTCCGCACTGGAGGAGGGTTCGTCAGATTCGACGCCGAGTTCCCCACTGGTGTCCTGGATTGCCATCGTGACTTGGTGCTGCATCTTGCTTTCCAGATTCCTCAGACGTTCCTTTGCTTGAGAGTAGTCAGGGTTCTTGCTCAGCGACTCTTTGTACCACTTGACGGCACCTTCATAGTCATGCTGATATTCGCAAATCACTCCAAGGACATAACAACCATCGCTACAGTCCGGCTCTAGCCGTAGCACCGTCTCCGCGTCCTTAGCTGCCTCCTCGTACTTGCCCTCGAGGGCGTAGCTAAGGGCGCGGTTGAAGTAGGCGGAGCCGTATTCGCAATCCTCCTCAATGGCTCGAGTGTAGCACATGACTGCTTTCTCATGATTGTTCTGCTCGAACAATTCGCCTCCTATGTCGTAGTACTTCTTTGCTATCGGGTCGGGCGTGTGGGGCATCACCATGTCACTCCTGAACACTCTTGTTGTAAGGCCAATCTAGACTACATTGTCCAGCGGTGTCGGACGATCTCCGCCTCTTTGGAGTCCGGTCCTTGTGGCGTTTCGACGCTTACGTTCTGAATCCTTGAGACCATTGCCAGGAGGAATGCCAGGATTCCTGTCATGCTTCCCTTTCACCTCCTGCGCTTGATTCATGTACGTGCTCGTCGGGTCGTCTTCCTTGGACACTCACCCAGAACCAGAAATCCTCGCTTGTACCTTGCCACTTTGGCTCTGAGTCACAGGATACTAGTGCCTGTGTGAGCATTGTTCGTCTCGTCCTCGGTTCCTTCTCCATTCCACCTCACCTCACACTACCCCACCATATAGTGGCTTATACACGTTACTACCATACACTCCGATGCCCTCCAATATCACAATACGTATATAGAACAATCTCTAAACTACGTCCAAGACGAACATGGAATTCGGACTAGGGGAAGCGAAGGTGGTGGCAGCAATGAAGGCCCTTGGCGGAAGGGCCACATTGAGGGAAATCTCGGAATTCGTCAATGCCCAGCCAAGCTATGTCCTGAATGTACTTTCCAACCTCCGCAGTATCGGTATTGTCGAGGCGATGAGTGGTTCGGGATTCGGCTTTTTTGGAAGTACGTCAGGCCGTGGGTCATCCCGAGAGAAGACCTACGTCATGATCAAGTCTTTTGAGGATGTCTTCGAAGAGAACGAGGACGTGATAATGGGATGGGCCAAGATAGTGCTCGAGGTCGATTCGATGTCAAAGTTGCTTGCAAAACTCGACCAAGCAGGGAAGAAATACAGGGACAGCAGCGTCAAGTGAAGAGGCGGCCCTGAGTGTGCGAAGCCACTCTGTACTACCTTCTCACCTTCGCCTGAAGGTCATGGCTTAGGATGTTGACCTGGCGACTGACCTAGGATTTGGCCTATTAATCGCCGAACCCATAGGAAGTGACTCCTTCTCCAAGGGCCCCGCTTAAGGCCTATGCCCCTCCCGAGTTCGTCGCGTGCGCTTTCAACCGCTGCGGTGGCTTGAGAGACCAAGCGGTCTAGTCCCTTCAGGTCAATCGGTCGTCCCTGTTGCTCATTCTGGAGAGTCTCCATGATTGGCCCTGCGAGCCAAATGAGCCTCCTAATGGGCACGTTGATCCTTTCCGGCAGGAGCAAAAGCGCGCCATTCGAGATGTACTTCTGGTATTCCTTGACGAATTCCGCAAGGCTGTTCACGACCATTGTGAGTGCTTCTTCTTTCGCCTCAGTTGGGGAGACGTCGGAGGCGGAAGCATCAATCCTCCTCACGACATCAGCCTCTACCAACCCCAGCCCCTGCAGGCGACCGCTAACCGAAATCCACCTGCCGAGCAAGGGTAGGATGTCGTGTGAGAGATCCCTGTAATATTCATACTCGGCCTCGCTACGTCTCTGTGCCCCAGAAAAGTACTGGGCTGCAAAGGACGTCGCAACGGTCAAGCCTCCCCCTGACAGCAAGCCAATTATGAGGTCTAGTGACGACACTCTTGTATTGCTTCCCTCCTCGTATCCGACCGATAGACTATAAATGCCCCATGGGCTACCGCGGCAGAGATTTCAGAACAACATTCGCACTTTGTCGAACCCGTAAATCCTGTGGTACGCCTCAATGAGTGATGGTCTCCAAGCATCGTAGAAACGGGCGAAGTCTGTGATTGGCTTGTAATTCCAACCTTCGGGTTCAACAGACCTACCTACCTCTTGGTCAAAGTAGAGATTCGTCCCCTGTCGTGCGACGGTTGGATTTGAACCTACATAGGTAGACTCAAATCCGACCTGCGGAATTCTCCTTGGGGATTCCGGCACCAGAGAGCTTGATTTCGGCCTGTTCTATCGTCCATTACCATACTTTTACGTGTGTTCAAATCCGACCGTCCCCATACATTTCTATGGTAATTGATGGCTAGATTTGGTTCCCATCACGTGAGGGTCGGCACGCCGTAGACACCGTCATATCCGGGCGTGAACTTCAATCGATTCTCTCTAACGGCAACTATGCCCTTGGCGACCTCCTGCTTTGAATGGCGAGAAAGCTCCTCCAGAGGGGCGTCCAAGAGGACGGCGTACTCACTCCCAAACGCTCCGATGAGGCGGTCTTGCTGTTCCAGGACAGCCTTTGCATAGAAGCGGTTCACTCCTGTGACGAACGATATCACCTCGTAAAGCGGAAGAATGCTCCTGAATGGTATGACGCCTTCTGGCGTGAAGCCTTCGGGACGGTCCGCGAGCTCCTCCACCCTCTGCAGGACGCCCACAGTCAGCCTCTTCCCGCATCTCGGGCATTTGTTGCACATCTGTAGCGCTTCTCCTGGAGACAGGGAGACTCCGCATTTCTTGTGCCCTGTGAAGTGGTACTTGCCGTACGCAGGGTCGACCTCGACGGTGTGGAGGAATCGGCTCCCGTCCTTCAGTCTGATTGCGTCAAAGACCTCGTGATAGCTCAGCTTCCCAAGCTCAAAGACGTTCGCCTCTCTTCCCAAGCGCCAGGGGTTGGGAGAATGTGCATCCGAGTTCGAAACCAGAGCCACCTTGTCGAGAGACGAGAGCCGCCAGTTCATCGGAGGATCCGAGGACAGCCCAGTCTCGACAGCGAAAATCTTCCCCACCTGGTCTTGGTAGCACTCTTCGAGGGAATCGAACCCTGACCTACTTCCGAAGACACCGAACCACGGCGTCCAACAATGCGCGGGAATTACGACAACGCCACTGGAAACTGAAGTGACCAGCTCAACGAGCTCGGCCGAATCTATCCCCTTCAAGACAGGCCTTCCGTCTGAGCTCAGGTTTCCGACCTTCGAGAGGATCTCGTTGATTTGAGCTACAACTTCGAGTTCGGGAGAATAGATCAAGTGATGGACCTTTCGCGTCTTCCCCTCCTGTTCGTAGACTGTGCTGACCTCCCCGGTCAGCATCCAAGTCATTCCTCGATAGGAGAATAACCCCGTGCCTTGGACAGGCTCTAGCTTCTCCTTCAGTTCGGAGAACCACTTCGGGTGCGTGAAGTCTCCAGTCCCTAGAAGGTTGAGGCCCTTGACCTTGGCTCCTTCTGCCAAGTGTTCCAAGTCCATGTCCTTGCTCGTCGCAATGGCATATTTCGAGTGCAACTGGAGGTCAGCGAAGACCCGCATCGGGCGCCGTCGAACGACGCCACCTAATTAAGAGCGCAATAGTTGTCACGAAAGGAAGCGGGTTCCTCTTCCGACAGGATTGTGGTATAATGGCTAGTCACTTGAGGTGAGTCGGTCGTATGTCCTGACCATATGTCCTGAGCCGACAAAGCGCCAAACTGGCCGACTTGCGACGAGGCGTGTTAATTAGCAGCATGGGTGGGAGGTTGTCGCTTGTCCACCGAGTCCCAGATTGCGAAGCTAGGGTTCATGGCATCAGTCCCTACGCGGGTCAAGCTATTGATTCTCACCCAGCTGCTGAACACACTCGGCTTCGGTTACTTCATGATCTACCTCAGCGGGTACCTCGTCGAAGTCAAGGTCCTCGACGCGGCCGGCGTGGGCATCATCTTCGGCATAGAGAGCCTTGTTATGATTGCAGC
>JBEKAG010000076.1:0-8926 GCA_050015955.1 Nitrososphaerales archaeon | reverse complement strand
GCCCAATGCGATCATCGCAAGGGACAGACTGAAGCCGCTCGGCATTGATGTCATAGGAACCGATGCGGAGGACAACAGAACAGAACACCAAGCTGGGGCCTTGCCGTTCCACACCGGAACCTTTGACATGGTCATCGACCGGCATGAATCGTTTGTTGCCAAAGAAGTCCACAGGGTTCTGAAGAGGGGCGGGATCTTCTCGACCCAGCAAGTCGGCTCCAATAATCTCCCTGAGCTGAACGAGTTTCTCGGCACGCCGAAGACCGAAGCCGTCTGGGACTTGCGAGTGGCTCGGCAGCAGTTAGGTGAGGCAGGTCTCCACGTTACGACAGGACGAGAAGCCCGCCTCGAATCAAGCTTCAGAGACATAGGCGCAGCGGTATTCCTCTTGTTGGCCGTGCCCTGGCAGCTCGAAGGATTCAGTGTGAATGGCTACCTCGACAGGCTCAGGGAATTGCACAGACTCATTGTTCGAACCGGAAGCTTCAAGGCGACAGCCCCGAGGTTCTACCTCAGGTCCATCAGACAGTAGAGCGCATGTGCCCCTGTCCTTGGCGGTGCGGGGGGTGGGATTTCTGCCTATCTGCGCGCGCTAAGTCTGGAATCGCCTGGACTGCTTATATGACCTCCTTCCTTCTCTCCTAGGAGAAAGGAATTGAAATCGATCGGACGCGCGCGCGGTCGGCAAAGGGAAAGCCGCCGAAGAGTGTCGACGAATACATAGCGGCCGCCCCAAAGGAGGTGCAGCCCAGGCTTAGGGAGGTCAGGGCAGCAATCAAGGAAGTCGCACCGGATGCCGCTGAGAGTATCAGCTACAGGATGCCTTACTACAGCTACAAAGGGCGCCTGGCCTGGTTCGGTCTTCATAGATCACACATCGGGCTTTATCTGCGCCCCCCGGTCATAGAGGAGTACAAGGGCGAGCTGACGGGGTATCCGACTACAAAATCGGCCGTTCACCTGCCCCTGGACAGAAAGGTCCCCATCCAGCTCATCAAGAAGCTGGTCAGGGCCCGGATGAAAAAGAACGAAGCCGGAGAGTAGAACCCTCCGCACGTGCGCGCAGTTGCTGTGACTTGCCACCACGCGCAAGGTTGTCACAACCCTTAAGTCGATTTGACATCGGCAACGAAGGAAGCGTCTTGATGAAGAGAAGCAGGCTGTGGATCGGATCCATCGTCATGGACTGCGACAACTTCGAATTGATGATGAAATTCTGGCAAGAAGCCCTTCGCTATGTCCCGAAGAGGCCCGCCGAAAACGGATGGGTTATCTTGAAGGACCCAGATGGGCGAGGTCCCAACATCTCGCTCAACCTGACTTCTGAAGGGCACCTAGACCCATACAGGCTTCATTTGGACCTCTACACCGAGGACCAGGAGGGCGAAGTGAAACGGTTGATCCAGCTAGGAGCGACCCTAAAGAGGTCTCCTGGGAAAGGGGAGGACTTCGTAACGCTTGCGGATCCTGACGGTAACTTATTTGACGTCATTGACATAATGCGGGGTTGAATCCCAGTAAGGTTGCACTGGGCTCGCGCGGCCGATGTAGTTGGTAGCCCTCTGGGATAGCGTGCGCAGCCGGGCGTTGTTATCTCGTGCAAGTGCCACAAATCATGAGCGGGCCCTGAGGGGTTAGCGTCCAAGTAGATTCTTTCTTCTCTTGCTTGGGGGAGTAAAGCGCGCACGAGAGAGACCAGAACAACCGCAGCAATGTTGACGACTTGACTTGAAAAGTCGAATACTTCACAGGTCCGAATCTGTCGCCGAGAATTTACGCCCTAGGGTTCAAATCGGTGACGAGTTCTTGGTTGTGCTGCGCGCGCGGTTACCCTTTGGCGCGTGCGCTTCGGAAAGTCAGATGAGATGGACAGCTAGAAGTAGTCGAGGAAGTGGCACGTGAACGAACGACTGGCCGTGCCCAGCTCCCGCTTGATGTCCCTGTGGGCGCCTTCCAGCGGCCTTGCCATGAGCCCGTAGTACAGGTAGTCGGTGAACAGGCACCCGAGCCTGCGAAGCAGGGCTGACGAATCTCTGACGAACGTGCCCTGGAGAAGGAGCCAGCCAGGGGCGGCCTCGCGCTTCAGCAAGGACGCCACCTCTCCTGGGTCGGCGCGTTCTGTCAGGACGACCTCGTCGGACTTGACCCATCCTCGGCCCTTCTGCATCTGGAGGTACCCGACGGGCTCTCCGCCGGAGAGAATCAGCCTGAACGCGTCCGGCTTGACCCAGCCGAGCTTGAAGAGCGGAAGCAGGACGCTCTTCGGCCTCGGAGTGAACCCGACTCGGCCCTTGGTAGACTCGGCGTGCAGCTTCTCGATGGTGGTCGCGTCGCCCTTCTTGGCGGTCCTGAGCTCGTACTTCTGCTGCTCAGACTTGGACTTCGGTCCGTCGCATCTGCGCATCGCGAGCCTCGGAGTGTAGATGTCGGCGTATTCGATCGAGCTGTAGAGGGTGTGCGAGAAGTTCCAGAATCCCATCCAGAGCAATGAGAACCTGTTGCCAGCGGCCGCCTCCCTGCGGTGGACCTCCCCGAGGAGCGCTCTGGCCAGCCCCCTGCGCGACCACTCCCTCCTGGTGGCCACGCCGCAAATCCCCGACACCATCTCCGTCGACCCGCTGGCGAGGGTGTAGGGGATGCGGAGGACCCTGACCGCCGACTGGACTTCGTTTCCCTCCACGGCGTAGACTCCGAAGTAGTCTGCCGCAGGATACCCCATCCTCCTTGCCTCCTTCAGGCGCCTGAAGTCCATCAGGAGCCATCCTACGGAAGCATCGAGGAGCTGAGTCTTGGGCTCCCACCCCTCATGCAGCTCGTCGAAGCTCACTATCCGCATGTGTCGGTCACGCCGAGGGCCTCTGCTCTGTTATGGCTCTTTCCTACCCTGGAGGCGGCCTGCAATTCACCGTCGCTCACAATCCGAGTCCAGGTCAGCCTTCGGGACCCGAGCGCGCGCGCTAACCTGAGAATCTCAAATATATCTCACCAATAGGCAACACTGCGGGCGGCACATGCATGAACAAGCCAGCGGGGTGGAGGACTGGGAAAGCGGGTTCAAGCGAATTGAAATCGGCCAGAAGACTACTATCACTCAAAGAGGCGAAGGCGAGAGGCCTTGATGAGTTGAATGTGCTGACCGAAACGGCACCGAACTTTTTCGCCAGGTTCGGTTTCAAGTCGGTTGAGCGGACCAGCGTGAAAGGAAACGTGCTGGATTCGATCGAGTTCAGGGAAGTCTGTCCTGACACAGCCCCGATGAGGCTAGTTCTGAACTAGTCCAGCTCGCCTCGAGGCGTTGGGGCGTCTCCCAGAGCTGACGGGTCCCGGGCGTACGCTCGGTCGATTCTTCTCGTGTCGCCTCTTCCGTCATGACCATTCTCCGCTCACCGGTTGGGGCGCCTACATTATAGACCGCGCGCGCTCACCCGACTCTTGTAGACGCCAAACCAAGGCAGGAGCCACAATCGCAAGTGAGAGTATCAACAACACAATACACGGCCACAATGGGCCGACCTGATGGACCCACCAAGTATCCAGTTGTCCTCTTGCCAGCGCCGGGAGCACGTCCGAAATGAGGGGAGAGGAGAACCACTGCATGGTAGGCGGGATGGCACCCTCCAAAGCGGCGAGCCCGTTGATCGAGACGCCCACGGAGTAGAGAAGGTAGAGGAGCCAAAGAACGGCACCTGTCCACTTTCCATGAGAATCATCTATGACCGAGCCGATTGGCAAGAGGAGAAGGGGCATCGCAGGTATGAGGTATCTTGGGCCGAATGAATTTCCCGCTGCGGGTCCGTAAAACATGGAGTACGGTATGACTATTGCAAGGAAGACCAATAGTATGAACAGTGAATTCCTGTTGAAAGAAGAAGACTTGAATTGTTTGTAGATTCCGAACAGACCAGCTGCCATGATGGGAGAGTAGAAGAAAAGACCCCTCAGTGGGGTGAAGAGATTCAAGAACAACCCTCTCGGAAGAAAGAAGCTGAAACTACTGAACAGTCCGGGCGAATGTTGGTACAGCTGTTCTGAAGAAGTGTAGAACGTCCCAAAGCTCGAGTAATTATAGAGGGCGAGCAGGAGCACGCCAATCAATGAGGTCAGAAGAAATGATACTGCTCCTTTGATACGGTTTGAGATGGAACCACTGCTTGCGACGATCAGGTAGCCTAGGAAGACCGGCACAAGGATTCCGTCCACGTAATCGACGGTCAAAGCCGCGCCTATTGCAAGGCCGCACAACAGGAAATTCCTGATTAGTGGTTGGTTTCTTCCCTCCGCTTTCCGAACGGCATTCAAGGCGAAGTAGAGCGCCAGAAGAACGAACAACGCCGAGACATCACTCTGGAAGAGAAAGGTGGCAAACGGCCAGCTTATCGTGGAGAAGGCATACGCGAAGGCGACAAAGATGGCTGCTCTCTCACTGCAAAAGAAGTTCTTGGCTATGCGGTACAGGACGTACACGGCCAGGGCGTTGACCAAGGCGACGAACACCTCAGAAAGAAGCAAGACCTTGCCGAATAATGTGAAGCCACCTTCAAGGTAGAAACCAAGGGCGACGAATGGGTAGGCCAAGATAGCCGTGCCTGGGGCCGATGCCGAGTAGTAGGCACCCTTGTACTGGAACAAGTCTATCGAGTTCGGAGTGAATTCCCCGACCTTCCCAACTGAAAACGCATGATTGGCCCAGATCGCGTAATCCAGGTCAATGAAACTCGTGGGATGGTCTGCGGCCCAGATCCCATTCAGGCATACGAGAAATACCAGGAAGGGCACGAGGAAGACGAGCAATGGGACCTGCCATGATGATCGCTCGCACGCGCGCGCAACTAGATGTTGCAAGGCCTTATCAGAATACCCTCATGGCCACTTTCAGCGCCAGACTGAGCTTCGGCTTCGCCTCGTCGTGGTTTGCGACGAACCAATCGTATGATCTCTTGAGACCCTCAACATTGCCCAGGGTGGGCGCCCAACGGAGAGCCTTCTCTGCCTTCTCGGTCGAGAGTACGAAGGTCTTATCGCCCAAGCTGTAGATCTCCTTCCCGACCGCAGCTGCGCCGAACATTCTCGTCAGGATCAGGAACGGCCTGACCAAGGCCGCTGAGAACGGCTTGAACTCAGACTTTGAATTGGCGTATCTGATCAGCTCTTCGAGCTCTGCGTGGACGGTCGGGGGGTCATGGGATCCAATGTTGAAGACCTCGCCCCTCGACCTCTCTGAACTCGCTACGAGTAGACAGGCATTGACCACATCATCAACGTAGACCATCTGGATCCGGTTGCTGCCATCCCCCAGGAATGGAATATTCTTACCCAGGTAAATGAACTCCAGGAGGGCCCTGAGGATCCCAACGAAGCCGTCGCCCAAGATCGTCATTGGCCGCACGATTGTAATGTCGAGGCCCCCGTCTATGTACTTCCTGCAGGTCTCTTCAGCACGGAGCTTTGCCTTCCCGTATTCGTCAAGCGGGTTCTTAGGCGAGTCTTCCGTGATTAGATCCGAAGTCGGCACCCCGTACACGGCTGAACTCGAAATGTAGATGACCTTCCCGACTCCGTTCTCCAGCGCGGCCCTCATCACGTTCTCGGTCCCGTTCACGATGATATCCCACATCTCCCCCTTCCTCCCCTTCGACCAGCCATGAGGTGGGAGTTCCCCGGCGAGGTGGACTATGATGTTTGCACCCTCTGACAGCTTCAGGACAGAGGTGTAATCGCGCACATCACCGTGCACGGACATAGGAGAACCCGAAACGTCCACTATGGTCGTCTTGGCACCCATCTGGCGAAATGCCGTATCGAGGTGCCGCCCGACGAATCCACCACCCCCGAACAGGACGACAGGGGCCTTCAGGTCTCGCAATGTGTCAAGGCGCAGAGGCAGCACACCACTTAAGTCACGTGGAATCAAATCGGTCGAGTGACTGAAAATCGACTTGCCACCATCTAGAAGGTAATCAATTGGGCAGTGGGAACACCGACAGGAGGTCGTGGTCGGTCGTTCAGCGATTGATACGTGGATTGGTTACTTGAGGGACAGGACAAATGCGAATCTCGAACGCCTCATATCAACGCCTGGCTGCAGGCTTGTCCAGTACGTCATCTGTGATCCTTAGTCTCGCCCATCCCAACGATAGAAGTGTTCTGGAAGAGGGAAATGGAACGAATCGCGCGCGCTAGTGGGCCCACGATCGAGTTTCTTCTGGCACCGCATGGCTTAAGTACCACCTGTTAGGGAAAGCCCTAACATGTTAGGTAACAAGACGCAGAAAGTCAGTGTGAAGAAGTTCGGCAAGCCCGACGAACTGAGGAAGTTCGAGAACGGGAAGCTGCAGCTGATCAGCCTGGGTGGGGCCACCATAGGCAGAGCGGTCCTCGAACCAGGGTGGATGTGGTCCAAGCATGTCAAGCCCATCGCAAAGACGAAGAGCTGCGAAGCTCCTCACTTCCAGTACCATGCGACAGGAGTCCTGCACGTCAAGATGGACGACGGGACCGAGATGGATGTGGGGCCAGGGGAGGTCTCCTATGTGCCTCCTGGCCATGACGCATGGGTCGTCGGAGCGGAGCCTGTGACTCTGATAGACTTCCAGGGAATGGCCGACTACGCAAAAGAATCCTCGAAGTAGCCTCGCGCGGGCTTCAGCCCACCTTTCGAAGACCGTCTCTGAGATTGGCGTAGGAGACGACCGCTGAGTTCCCTGTCCAGTTCGGACTGGGAACTCTTCCGGCCACGGTAGTCATCGTAATGTCGTGTTTATTTGCCAGAAGTGGCCTTCGAATCGACAAGCAACCTCAAGTCTAGCACACGGCTCTCCGAGTTGGGGCGCCTATCTGAACTGTGAGATCCCGGCCAGGGCGCCTATCTTTGTCCCTCAGGGCTGATAGGGAAAAAGAACCCAGCGCGCGTTAGCTTCGCAAACGGTTGCGCGCGCTGGCGACCGCACAACAAGTAAGGCTCATGTCCATACAACCTACAGACATTCTGGGCGGAGATCCGACCAGAGATGACTAGACTCTAATAGTGTAGGTCCGCAACGAACTACCATCAAGGCCAGTGGGAACGTTGGTGACAAAGCTCTCATTGAAACAGGTCAATTCGTGGCGGCTGAGAGCGCATCACCTGTCGCAAAGGGCTACAAGGAAGGAGCTTGCTGAAGTTGTATCTGATGTCTGCGGAATCCAAGCCCAGGTATTATCCGCTGCCGAGTTGGCAATTCGGGCCCGAGTCGAAGGAGCCCGCCAGCAAGATGTCAGGGACGCACTCTGGAAGAGTCACACAATTGTAAAGACCTGGTGTATGCGTGGCACTCTGCATCTTCTGGCTTCGTCGGACCTTCCCTTGTATGTCGCCGCTTTGAGGTCAAAGCTGATAGAAGCGATACGGTGGCTGCAGAAAGATGGAGGCGTAACCCCACTAGAGGTTTCTTCCATAACAGGAAAGATAGGAGAGGCCCTGTTCGACAGATCCCTAACAAGAGAAGAGTTGTCGCGAGAAGTGGAGCGGCGAACAAAACTCAAGCCCGAGACTAGGAAGTATCTCAGATCGGCTTGGGGCGTCTTGCTTCGACCCGCTGCATATCAGGGCATCTTGGCTTTCGGGGAGAGTCACGGACCTAGGGTTACCTTTGTCAGCCCAGCCGGTTGGGTAATTCCATGGAAGGAACCATCGATGGAGGACGCCATCTTGGAGCTATTCGGACGATACCTAAGAAGCTACGGCCCCGTAACGGTGAACGATTTCGGCCATTGGTGGGGAAATCTTCGTCCAGACGATAGATTAATCCTCGAATCCCTTCCAAACGAACTGGAACAAGTGGAACTAGATGGATTCAGGGGATTGATGCTCAAGCCCGACGCCGAGGAAGCGAGCGGCCTTGAGCCGATGCATGGGGTGCACCTTCTGCCAAGCTTTGATTGCTATCCTCTGTTCTATTCACCAAGGGAATTGTTCGTTAACAGAATTCACAGGAGCAGGATATTCAGGCAAACTGCGGGTTGGAACTACCCCTCCTTGGTCGTAGGCGGTTCAGCCGTCGGAATATGGAATTTGGAAAAGCGGAGCCGGCGAATTCAGATTGAAGTCGAGCCATTCCGAATCCTGAACTCTACGGAGAAGCAAGGCATACAGGACGAGGCAACTGACATCGCCCGGTTCCTTGATACTTCAGTGGAGATTCGGTATCGTCCCATTGGCCCTACATGACCAACTCCGGATTTCGGCCCAGCGTCCTGGGTTCTAGTCCCGTCGGGCCGCGCGCTTGTGTTGGACAAGGCTCGAGGTAGGAGTTTCCTTCGTTAGTATAGCACGGGCTCCTTCCGGCCCGAACCCTTGGCCTTGTCGCTCACCTAGGCCAGGAGCGCGGGGTCACGAGGGATGCCCAATCTTTGCATTCCGGGCCGGCTTAGAGGTTCGTTTTCGTGCCGGGCCCCACCGGGCCCGCACTCTCTTACGTGCCGGGCACCTTTTCCAAGACCACTCGCCCGTTCGGCAGCGTGCCCGCGTACTTCCACCCCCGGGCTATCAGGGCCTCGGCCTCCTCAGCGCCTACCACTCTCTGGGTCGGCTGGCTTTCCCGCCGAGTCTCTCGACCAGCCTTAGGACCTTGCCGACCGCTTCAGGCGTGAATTGGGGGAGCGCAGCCTGTAGCTTCTGCCTCAGGGGGTCGACCCTCTGGGTTTCGAAATCAAGATAGGGCTCCGCTCTCAGGAAGGCGTCCCTCATCTCTTGGACGAGGGCGTCAGGCAGTCTGCGCTTGCTGGTGGTGTAAGTCGCGTCGATTTTTCCGTGGTGGCCCATCCAGAAAACCCGGAAGGACTCCGGGAGGAGCCCCCTGGCCTCTGCCTGAAGCAGCTGTGTGTCAAAATAGGCTCGGAGTGCATACGGCCTGATGCTGAATCTCGGCCTGATGGACTCCCTGACCTC
>JBEKAG010000075.1:0-5866 GCA_050015955.1 Nitrososphaerales archaeon | reverse complement strand
AAGTTCCTTGGGTTCCTGTAGTAGTCGAGGACTAGTTCCTTGTATATGTCGGCAGTGCTCATGTCTTGAAGATACGCCTTGCCTTCTGAAGACCTGCGCAAAGAACGTCGATGTCGTCGTAGGAATTGTAGATGTAGAAGCTTGCCCGGCTGGCGGCAGCCACGTCCAGCCATCTCATCAAGGGCTGGGCGCAGAGGTGGCCTGAGCGAATCGCCACACCTTCTCCATCGAGAATCGTCGCGAGGTCGTGCGGATGGATATCGGCCAGGTTGAAGGAAACCACTCCTCCCCTGAGGGCCACATCCTGTGGCCCGTAGTACCGGAACCCTGTGACCTTCGAGAGCGTTTCCATGGCATACTTCAGGAGCCCCAGCTCGTGATTCCTCACGCGCGCCATCCCTAGAGCCGTCAGGTAGTCTACCGCAGCCCCCAGCCCAATCGTGTCCGCTATGTTGACAGTGCCTGCCTCGAACTTGTACGGGACATCGTTCCAGGTCGAGTGGTCCAGGAAGACTTCGCGGATCATCTCTCCTCCGCCCTGATAGGGCTCCATCTCCGAGAGAAGGTCCTTCCGGCCCGCCAGCGCGCCTATCCCGGTTGGTCCCAGCATCTTGTGCCCAGAGAACGCGTAGAAGTCGCAGCCGATCGCTGAGACGTCGACCGGCATGTGAGGGACCGCCTGGGCGCCGTCGACGAAGGTAGTCGCTCCGGCCCTCTTCGCCTTTGAACAGATTCCCGTCACGTCGTTGATGGTGCCGAGGACGTTGGAGCAATGGGTGACTGCGACGAGACGCGGTGATTCCTTCAGAGCCTCCTCGAATTGGGCCAGGTCCAGGGTCCCGTCGGGCAGCAGGCCGACGAACCTAAGCTTGGCTCCTTTTTGCCTTGCCAGGAGCTGCCAAGGGACGATGTTGCTGTGGTGTTCCATCATCGTCGTCACGAGTGTGTCTCCAGATTTCACGAACTTCTCGCCCCAGGCGAATCTCACGAGGTTGGACGCCTCGGTCGTCCCCCTGACGAAGACGAGATCCTTGGGAGCGGCCCCCACGAACCGAGCTACCCTCTGCCTCGAGGATTCGTACGCTTGGGTAGCCTCCTCCCCCAAGGTATGGACCGTCCGGTGGACGTTGGAGTTGTAGCGCGAATAGTAGTCTACGAGGGCGTCAATCACCTGCTTAGGCTTCTGGGTCGTTGCCGCGTTGTCAAGGTAGACCAACCTCTGGCCGTGGATCTTTCTCTGGAGAATTGGGAAGTCCTGCCTGATTCTTTCGACGTCGAGGGCTTCAGCTTGGAGCAAGAATCTTGAGACCTCCTGTCAGACTTCTACGAAAATCGTCTCGCCTTCTATTTTAACATTGTAGCTTCGCAGGGGTGCCGTCGCAGGCGGGTTGAGGACTTGGCCTGTCCTGAGGTCGAACTGGGAAAGATGGAGGGGGCAGACGACTCTGTCCTCGATGATGAAGCCGAGTCCCAGGTCCGCGTCTGCGTGGGTGCACGTGCCGCTCAGCGCGGAGACTTCACCCCCTATCCTTGCAAAGAGAAGGTGGACACCGTTCACATCGAATGTCAACATCGTCCCTTCCGCCAACTCCGATGCCTTGATCGTCGGGACGAACTCTCCCACGGCTCTCATCTGTACTTGTAGTGCCGCTCGAAGATGTCTTCGGACTGCTTGGCCTCTGGGGTGGTCTCCCCAGTCTCGGCGAGGAGGGTCTCCCTATCGACCAGCCTGCTCTTCTTCCCGTGCCATTTACCCTCGATCATGAACCTCGCGCCTTCCCTCGTCTGTTCGATGGGGATTCGAGAGAGGACAGGCTCAAAGAAGCCGAGGACGACCATCTTCCTGGCTTCGTCCGGAGGAAGACCTCTTGCCATGAGGTAGAAGAGCTGTTCCTCGTCGACCTGCGCCACTGAAGCAGAATGGGTCGCCTTCACTTCGTTGTTGTCGATCTCGAGCCCGGGGATTGCGTCGGACTTCG
The DNA here is from genome assembly GCA_050015955.1 of Nitrososphaerales archaeon. GTDB lineage: Archaea > Thermoproteota > Nitrososphaeria > Nitrososphaerales > Gagatemarchaeaceae > UBA183. The sequence goes on along the minus strand of JBEKAG010000075.1, from coordinate 3,887 downwards.
CAGTCCGCTCGAGGATCATCGCGTGGTGGGCAAGGTACGAGCGAGAGTTCTTGGCCTCTCTGACGATCTTGATCATTCCCTTGAAGATCGATTGTGACTCGCCCTTTAGGACGCCCCGTGCCTGAATCGAACCGGTCGAATCCCGAGAGTTGTGAGTCAGGTTCGATTCGAAGTCGTACCTCTGCTTCGAGTCTGTGAAGAAGATCTCGAACCCCTCGGCTACGGAGCCTCTGCCGTTCAGGAGGAAATTCGTCCTGGAGCGCGACACCCCCGCTCCTAGGGAGAGGGCGCTGACGGTCGCCCGAGAGTCGCTTAGAGTTTCGATCGCTCGGTTGGAGACATGGACGGCCTGTTCGTCAAGCAATTGGATGGACGAGAAATCGACGTGAGAGCCGGGCCTGGCGTGAATCTCTACGTTGGAGGCCACCAGTGAGGGGCCAGGGGAGCCCCTCGAATAGAGCTCCTCTAGAAGGACGAGCCTGGAAGTCTCGTCGGCGTAGATGAAAGTCTGGTCGACCACGCTCGACTTAGGCGAGTCGAGCAATAGCATCTTGCGCAGGGGCTTGTCGAGGGTCACGCCCTTTGGAACGTAGACGAAAGTCCCGCTGTTGAAGAAGGCGTTTACGAAGGCCGCAAACTTGTCCCCATCGGACTTTATGAGTCGCGCCTCGAAGAGGCGCCTGACCATCTCTCCGTCACTCTCGAGCGCATCGTGCAGAGGCAGCAACTTCACGCCCTTCGAGGCGGTCTCATGGTCGAGCTCGGCGTGGATCTGAGTCTCGTTTCCCTGGAGGAGGATGTTGGTCTCCCTGCCCGTCAGGAAGCCCGAGAACAAGCTGCGGAAGTCGGCGGCGGTCTTACCGGGGACTATCCTGAAGCTGGAGAGGTCAAAGCTGGAGATGCCCGCGTACTTCGTATAGAGGGGGTTCTTCTCTGGTGGCAGAGAAGAGAATTCAGTCAGGGCTTTCAGCCTTGAGTCCCTGAGCCACCCCGGTTCATTCAGCGACCCGGAGAGAGCCCGAGCGAGGTCCTCGTCGAACGAGCCCATTGCAGTTTGGGACAATCCTTGATCGCTCTCCGACGCGGACCTCAACCGACAGCATTCGTCATTTCGAGCGACATCAAGCGGTTGAACTCTACGGCGTACGCCATTGGCAACTCTTTGGCAAAGGGCTCCAGGAATCCGTTGACGACCATGCTCAGAGCGTCTCCCTCGGAGATCCCTCTCGCCATGAGGTAGAAGAGCTGTTCTTCGCCGACCTTTCCCACGCTCGCCTCGTGTGTCACGGTAGCATCGTCTTCCTGAATCTCCATGTAAGGATAGGTCGCGGTCGTGCTCTTCTCGTCGATCAGGAGTGCGTCGCAGCGCACGCTAGACTTGACGTTCTTTGCGCCCTTTGCAATGTACAGAAGACCCCTGTAGGCTGTATGGCCTCCATCCTTGGAGACAGACCTTGAAAGTATCTTGGACGTGGTGTCCCTCGCCAGATGGATCGCCTTTCCTCCCGTGTCTTGGACCTGGCCAGCACCTGCATAGGCCACGGAGATGATGTCGGCCTTGGCCCTAGGCCCAAGAAGATAGATCGACGGATACTTCCTCGTCAGCCGCGAGCCGCCGTTGAAGTCGACCCAGGAGACTGTCGAGTCTTCGTAGGCGTGCGCCCTCTTTGTTACAAGGTTGAGGACATCCTTCGACCAATTCTGCAGAGTTGTGTACTTCACGAGGGAGCCTTTCAGCGCGACTATCTCGACGATTGCAGAGTGAAGCGACTGCGACGAATAGACGGGGGCGCTGCAGCCCTCCATATAGTTTACCTCGCTGTAGGGTTCTCCGATGATCAGGGTCCTCTCGAACTGGCCCATGTTCCGCTCGTTGATTCTGAAGTAGGCCTGAAGCGGCATACTGACTTTGACCCCTTCAGGGACGTGCACGAAGCTTCCTGCGCTCCAGACTGCGGTCTGAAGGGCGGCTATGTAGTTGTCCTGATACGGGACCACCGTCCCGAAGTACTTCTTCATAATCTCAGGGTACTCCTTGAGAGCCGTGACAGTGTCGGTGAAGACCACGCCCTGCTTCGAGAGTTCGCCCTGGATGCTGTGGTAGACGGCCTCGCTCTCGTAGATCGCGCCGACCCCGGAGAGGAACTTCTTCTCTGCCTCGCTTATCCCCAACTTGTCGTACGTGTTCCTGATGTACTCGGGAAGCTGGTTCCAGGAGCTTGCAGCCTGCTTAGTGGGGCTCGCGTAGTAATAGAAGCTCTGGTAGTCGATGTCAGCCAGTTCGGGAGCCCAAGTAGGTGCTTTCCTGTCCAAGAAGTGCCTGAGCGCCTTCATCCTGATCTGCTCCATCCAGGCGGGTTCGTCGTGGATCCGCACTATCTCCTGGACGACCTTTTCGCTGAGGCCCTTTGCGCCCTGTATGGCGTAGGAGTCGATCGGGTCGCTGAACCCGTACTTTTCCCTGTAATCGTCAGCAACTACGTCCGCCTTGGACGCCATCATCTCACCCGCGAATATAACATAAGTTATTTTCTCCGTTAAAAGGGTTACGGGGCCGGTCGGGCCACTTCCTCCTCGCCGCCATAGCCCTTGATCCATGTGTAGCCCTTCTCCTCGAGCAGCCTCGAAAGATCCTCCCCGCCTGACTCGATGATCCTCCCCTGGTACATCACGTGCACGAACTGAGGCCTCACGTACTTCAGTATCCTCTGGTAGTGGGTTATCAGCAGCGTTCCCGTGGTGGGGCCGGACACTTTGTTGATGCCCTCGGCGACGATTCGAAGTGCGTCGATGTCGAGACCTGAGTCGGTCTCGTCCAGAACTGCGAACCGTGGCTGCATCAGCGCCATCTGCAGAATCTCAGCCCTCTTCTTCTCTCCGCCCGAGAAGCCATCGTTGAGGTACCGGGTCAGAAAGGCCTCGTCCATGCTGAGCATCTTTAGTTTCTCGGCGACGACCTCCCTGAACTCGAAGATTGTTGGAGGGTCGGTGCCGGGAGGTCTAGAGTTGTTGTAGGCGGCCCTCAGAAACGAGAACATGCTCACTCCCTGTACGCTCACTGGATACTGGAATGCCAGAAAGAGCCCCTTCTTGACCCGCTTGTCGGGCGTGAGGCCGATGATGCTCTCCCCATCGATAAGCGCCTGGCCTGAGGTGACCTGATACTTCGGGTGCCCCATCAGGGCGTAGGCCAGCGTGCTCTTCCCAGACCCGTTAGGGCCCATCAGAGCATGGGTCTCACCCTGTGCGACGGTGAGGTTTACCCCCTTCAGAATCTCCTTTCCTTCCACGGAAACGTGGAGATCTTTGATTTCTAGCTTCAAGATTCGGAGGAATAACCCCCCTTAGTCTATTTAAGGATATAACATAGGTTATAGTCGAATTCCTAGGACGACCAGCGGTCGCTCACTTTTTTCGCCACCGCCTCAAGGAATTCCCTGTCTAGAGATGTGAAGGCATCCAGCTGGTCGCTGTCGACGTCAATCTCTCCTATGATTACTCCCTCTTTGAAAATCGGGACAACGATCTCTGCCCTGGTTGAAGGGAAGCACTGGAGATATCGCGGGTCATTGCCAACGTCGGAGACGATTTCCGTTCTGCCAGCCTTCGCAGCGAAGCCGCAGACCCCCTTCCCGATTGGGATGCGCGTGTGCTCCGTAGCTGCAGGCCCAGACCACGCATCTAGGACCAAGTCCTTCCCATCCACCGCGTAAAGGCCCACCCAAGAATAAGTCGGCAAGCTGGAGTTGAGCACTCTAACCATGATGTCCCGCGATTCCCTACCTCTCGACGCCCCAACCGCGGAATCGATTTTGAGAAGGAATTCCCTAGCATGCTCTCTGGTCAGCCTGTGCGTCGGCGCCTTCATTGACTCTGTGCGCCCTCTG
>JBEKAG010000074.1:0-6070 GCA_050015955.1 Nitrososphaerales archaeon | reverse complement strand
AAAGAGATCATGCCGCTTTCTCCGAAATTCGACCTCGGCCAAGAACCAATTGGGCCTTTTCGAAAGCACCTGCTCGAGAACGGAATCTGCCAGATTCCATTCCCGTCTGAATATGGTGGGCTAGGTCTCCCTTTCTCAGTCTACGCAAACGCCATAGAACTCCTCGGTGCAGCCGACGCGTCGATTGCGCTGAGTGTGGAGATCCACAACGCAGTCGCGGAAGGCATCTTCAGGTTCGGCAGTGAGGGGCAGAAGTCCAGACACCTCCCTTTGCTCACATCTGGTGAGAAGCTCGCGTCGTTCAGCCTGACCGAGCCTGCTTCAGGTTCGGACGCAAGGAACGTCAGGACGACGGCGAAGCTCGTGAAGGACGAGTACGTCATCAACGGCTCGAAGACGTTCATCACAAATGCGGGAGAGGCCGACCTCTACATGGCTTTCGCCCGCACGGAAAAGGGGCCATCCTGCTTCCTCGTGGAGGCCCCAAACCCGGGGATGAAGTTCGGAACAGACATGAAGAAGCTTGGGATGAGGGGCTCGAGGACCTCGGAAGTCACTTTCGAGGACTGCCATGTCCCAAAGGAGAACCTCGTCGGGGTTGAAGGGCAGGGGATTGACTATGCTACTCAGATTCTGCATGGAGCCAGGATAATCGTTGCAGCTCTCAACGTTGGGATATCCAGGTTAGCATACGAGAAGGCACTAAGTTACAGCAAACAGAGGACCGCTTTTGGTCGGCCGATCTCTGAGTTTCAGCTGACTAGGGAGAAGATTGCCGATATGAAGACGGGGATAAATGCTGGCAGACTCCTATACTTCTACGCATCTCGTCTGAAGGAATTGGGAGCGGACTATTCTTCAGAAGCAGCACAGGCGAAGGTCTACGCGACTGAGATGTCGCTCAAGGTTTGCGACGCGGCTATTCAGGTATACGGTGGGTACGGCTACACGACCGACGAGCTCCACAGACACTGGAGGGATGCACGCCTCCTTACCATAGGCGAGGGTACATCGGAAGTCCTGAGACTTCTCATCGCGAGCCGGGAACTGGGGAAGGCGCTTTGAAGTTCGCTGTCTGTGTGAAGCACGCGGTCGACGAGACAGAGCTCAAGATCGACTCGAGCGGCAAGCCTCTGCTTGAAGGTTCTCCGTCGAAGATAGGAACCTTCGACAAGAACGCGGTCGAGGAGGCTCTGCGCCTCAAGGCTGCGCTTGGGGGAGAGGTTGTTGCAGTAACCGTCGGTAAACCCGAGGCGAGGAAGTCCCTGAAGGAAGCACTCGCGATGGGGGTGGACAAGGGCGTTCACGTCTTGGCAGGCACCGGGGTTCTGGATGCCTCAAGGACCTCCGAGCTCCTGGCGGCAGCAATCGCCAAGACCGGGCCATACGACTTGGTCATCTGCTCCGAGGGCTCGTCGGACACTTATACCGGACTCGTCCCGCCCATGGTTGCTGAGAGGCTGAGAATCCCATACATCGGGTATGTGAGGAAGCTCGAAGTGGCAGCCCAGGCTGTCAAGGCCGAACGTTCACTGGAGGAGAGCCTGGAGTCCGTCGAGTCTTCCCTGCCTTCCGTTGTATCGGTTGTGAGCGAGATAAACGAACCTCGATATCCCACTCTGATTCAGATAATGCAGGCTTCAAAGAAACCGGTCGAAGAGTTGACCCCGCAGCAATTGGGCGTCGGCGACATTCAGGCTTACGTCAGGACAATCTCGATGACTGCGCAGGCCATGAACCGGAAGCACGTCGTCTTCGAAGGCTCCCCGGAAGAGGCTGCCTCCAAACTGGTCGATGCTCTCGCATCCGAGGGAGTGATACCTAGATGAGCGAGGTCTGGGCTTTTTCTGAATCTGCTGCAGTCGCAAACGAAGTCGTATCTGCGGCGAATGAGGTGGCAGCCGCGTGCTCGGGCCGCGCTGTGGTCGTCGAAGTCGGTAGGGCGAGAAGCTCAGTTTCCTCACCTGGCGTCAAGCTCATCATCAAAGGGAAAGACCTCACGGATGAGTCCCCCGAAATGGCAGCTGGAGCACTCTACCTCGCGGCCAAGGAGACGAATCCTGCCGTCATACTCGTGGGCGCCACAAGAAACGGAAAAGAAGTGGCTTCTAGGCTGGCCGTCAAGCTTGGGAGAGGCTGCCTGCCGGACCTCTCTAGGGTCTCCGTCGACGGCACGATGCTGGTCGGGGAACGCAACGAATATGCTGGGAAGGTGTTGACGAAACTGGGCAGCCAACTCCCCTGCGTAGCCGCGATCAAGGTCGGTGCGTACCCGGCCTTCAGCGGGTCGGGTGGAGAGGTCCTTGAGAAGGACGTGGGAGCGGTCGCAAGAAGTTCGACGACTTCGGCTGTGAAGAAGAGGGAGGCAGGCACCGTGGACCTCAGGGCAGCCAAGCTGATAGTTTCGGCGGGACGGGGTGTGAAGAAAAAGGAGGACCTGAAGATGGTAGAGGACCTCGCCAAGACCCTCGGGGGTGCACTCGGCTGCTCGAGACCCCTCTCTTCAGACCTCGGGTGGCTCCCCGAGGAATGTCACGTAGGCCTGACGGGGATCAACGTGAAGCCAGAACTGTACCTTGCAGTGGGAATCTCCGGTCAACTGCAGCATGTGGCAGGCATCAAGGACTCGAAGGTGATAGCCGCAATCAACAAAGACAAGGATGCCCCAATCTTCCAGGCTGCGGATTACGGCATCGTGGGCGACCTCTACCAGGTGTTGCCCGCCATACAGAAGGTTCTGTCATCAAGACAGCGCTAAGCTGCGTTCTGGCGTTTCGGTTCTGGGCATCATGTTCCCAAATCGCATCTCCCGACCGAGCCCGCTACTGCCAGTGCCTCCTCAAGCCGGGTTCTCGTCCTGAGCCTTCAGCGAGTCGGCGACTATCTCTGCTATGTCTTTCACCCTTGGCTCGTCAATCCCGATTGCGTTCGCTGCGTCGTCGAACATCGTGATGCAGAAGGGGCACGCAACAACGAGCGTCTTGGCTCCGGTTCCTCTTGCCTCCTCCAGGCGTATCACGCCGACCTTCTTCTTCTCGGGTATCTCATACCACATGTTTGCCCCGCCTCCCCCGCAGCAGAAACCATTCATCTTTGACCTCTTCATTTCCGTCAGTTCAAGTCCCTTGAGGGACGCGAGAGCGTTTCGCGGGGCGTCGAAGATGCCGTTGATCCTGCCGAGGTTGCACGGATCGTGGTACGTCACCTTTCCTTCGAACCTGCCAGGCCTCAACTTTCCTTGGCTTATCAACTGGGCTATGAGCTGAGAGTGGTGTACGACCTCGAAACCCGCACCGAACTCGGGGTACTCGTTCCTGAACGTGTTGAAACAGTGGGCGCAGTGGACAATCACCTTCTTCACTGAGTACTTGTTGAAAGTCTCCATGTTGCGCATCACGAGCTCTTGGAACCTTCCCTCCTCGCCCATCCTGCGAACCGGTTCCCCAGTACACGCTTCCTCGCTTCCTAGGACTGCGAAGTCAACCTTTGCCGCTTTCATAATCCTAACCATCGCCTTCGCAACGCCCCGCCCTCTAGGGTCGTAGCTTGACTGGCACCCGACCCAGTAGAGGTACTCTGCGCCAGGCTTCTGTGCCAGAGTCGGAACGTCCAGGTCGGCGAGCCAAGTCTGCCTGTCTGACGCGGGGAGTCCGAAAGGATTCCCGTTACGCCCGACGTTCTCGAGAAAAGCCCTCTTCTTCGGGTCCAGCTTGCTTTCGCTCACGAGCGTCCTGCGGAACTCTGTGATGTACCCCACCTGATCGATGAACACCGGGCACTCTGCGACACAAGCGTTGCACATTGTGCACGCCCACAGCTCGGTCTCCCTGACCACGCCCTTTGAGAGCACGTCCCCTCCGTCTCCCAAGCGCATCTCCTGGGACAAGTCCTGAACCACGAGCCTGGGGGAGAGATCGCGCCCACTCGCGTAAGCTGGACAGGCTGCCTGACACCTCCCGCAGTTCGTGCAGGCGTCCAGAGCGAGCAGCTGCAGAGGGGTGAAGTCAGATGGTTTCCTGAAGTTGGGAGGGGTCTCCACTTGGCCGGTTTCCAGCATCTTCTGCAAGTTGAAGGGCGTGCTGAGTCTCCCCATGGGCTTGACTGGGGCCATCGCCACGTTCGCCCCCGAAGTGAAGACGTGGACCAGCTTAGTGTATGGGACGGCGGCAATGAGGAGCATAACGGAAATCATGTGCAGCCACCAGAATCCCTGGTACAGCTGCCAAGCCCCCACCGCCTGGAGCCCGGTCATCCCGAGCAGCCTACCGAGAGCCCCGCCTGCAGGCGAGGAGGTAGCCCATTGCCAGGAGTTCTGGATGTCGTTTGGACCGCACGCTCCAGCATAGCCGGTTGCCCCAGGTGAGCACACGAACCGGAGCGCTTCCAAGATGAACCCCGAGACTCCTATCCAGATCAGCATCCCGAGAACGAACCCGTCGTCCCATCTCGTTTCAAGCCTATCAAGGCGCACCACGTATCTCCGGTAGACCGCAATCAGCAGCCCCACCACAAATGCGATACCTAGGACATCGCCCAGGAACTCGAGGGTCAGGTACACGCTGCCCTGAAGGTAGGTCACGCCGAAGAGCTTCAGAAGGAAGTCGTCTTGAACGAAGATCAGGGTTGTGTATGCCAAGAGCATGAGGAAGCCGAAGAAGAGGGCTCCGTGCATTATCCCCCCCGATTCTTCGTTGATAACCTTCCGCTGCCCTAGGCCAAACTTCAGGAACCTCTTCAGCTTGGTGCCGAAATCTGTGAACACTAGTCGCAAGAATTGTCGAAGCCCAATCTTGTACCGCCTTAGATGGCAGTAGAGCCCGTAGAGCATGATTGCGAAGCTAATGAAGAAAAGGACGTACATCACGTCGTACGCGTAGGGCGGCATCAGTAGTTCCCTAGAGACAGGAACCGCCATGCGGGCAGTCCGACTTCCGGTTCTCTTTTACGCGTTTCTGGGTTCGGCGGGCCTTGTAAGACAGGAGTGCTTCCGCAGCACCTTGCCCCCGCCCGCGGGTAGCATCCTCAGTACCTCGTCGACGGAGACTCGTGCCTGGGCTTCATCTGCGGGGCCTTCCAAGTCCCTCAGGACCCTCTTCGCCGTGTCTGAGCCCTTCTCCCTCTGTGGCCTGACCACGACGTACGACTCTGCCACGGACTTGATGGCGCTCTCGGGTCCAGATACGACCCTGCCCTTCCGGTCGAGGCCGACCGCCAGCTCCACTAGGTTGTGCTGGACGAAGTTCTTCTTCCCCTTGATGAGGAAGCTGCCTTTGGGCAGGAACTCGCCACTCGGGGCCGAAGTGGACACCTGGTCGCTATTGACCCAGTACGCGTCCGCCGAACCCAGCCCCGTCTTCCAGGCACTGCTGAAGGCAACGGTGGCCTGTGCCATTTCGCCGACCTCGGTTTCTTTCTGCTCCTTCCCCCCCTTGAGCACGAAGAAGGGGGAGCCAAAGAGGTCGGCGTGGTAGACCACATCGTCGTCCTCGAGATGCCTCCTGACGAGCAGCGCGTTTGAATGGGCGTCTCTTCCTCCAAGCGCGAGCCTTCCCTCGCTGGTGAAGAACCATCTGAACTTCTCGTACCATTCCTGTTTCCTCCTCAAGAGTTTCTTGGTCGCATGCCTTCCTTCGGCTTTGACCTGGGGGATTCTCTTGGAGAGGCGGGCCACAGTCCCCCTGACGTCCGCGACCCTTTCCTCCAACTCCTTCGCTCCGTCGTAGAGGAGCGAGGCCGCCGTGGCTGGGGAGGCCGGGTCAACTCTCGGTTTCAACCCTCCGTTGAGAACGAGCTTCATGGCTTCGGCGGCTGAGGAGGCGCGGGCCGCATCCGCAGCGAGAGAGCGGAGCCTCAGCGCCTCGCGAAACAGGGACTCCTCCTCAGATCTCAGGTTCAATATGGTCGCCTCGAGTTCCCGGCGCTCCCTGTCTTCTCGGTCGTCAGTCGGGGCGGCCTTTTCGATCGCGTCTCGTAGGAGGATTTCATCGCAGAGGGCTGAGACTGTCTGTGACTCCTTCTTCACCTTCAGGCCCCTGGGGGTGACCACGAAGATTTCATCTCCGTCTTGAGT
>JBEKAG010000073.1:0-6177 GCA_050015955.1 Nitrososphaerales archaeon | reverse complement strand
AACTCCACGAAAGAGAATCCTCCCATCAGCTGGACCTTGAACGCGTTCAGGACGCTCTTCGCCCCTTCAAGGGAGCCTCTCGCGCTGTAGAGGTCGGTCGACCCTATCGGTGGGGTGACCGGCAGGAATACCCTCTTGATGTATGAGGGGCCCTCGAGGCCCGCGAGCAGCTTGGTTGCGTCCATCACCGGGCCAGTGTCCCTCAAATCCCTCCCCCTCGGCGTCGTCGTTGTGACCATCCCGGCCGGGGTCGTCGGGGCCATCTGTCCACCCGTCATGCCGTAGATCGCGTTGTTGACCAGGAAGACCGTGATTGGCGCGCCCCTGCTGGCCGCGTAGATTAGCTCCAGGAGCCCTATTGCTATCGCGTCCCCGTCCCCCTGCACCGCGAAGACTAGCAGGTCCGGCCTGACGTGCTTGATCCCGGTCATTATGGCAGGTGCCCTCCCGTGAGGCGATTGGATCGCGTCGACGTTGATGTACTCGTGGGCCAAGACGCTGCACCCCACCGAGTCGATCAGGACGGTCTTCTCCCTCACTCCCAGCTCTTCTATCGCGTTGGCGATTAGCCTGGTGAGGACCCCGTGCTCGCACCCCGCGCAGTAGTGGGTCGGCTTCCCGGTCAGCGTCGGGAGCCTCCCTAGCCTGACTTCGTACTCGCCAGTCGCCTTGTCCTGCAAGGTTGTCATCTTGACACCATCTCCACTCTGTGGACGATTTCTGCGGTGGTCGGCAGGAAGCCGCCCAGCTTGTAGATTAGATCGACCGAACCCTTCCCTTCGACAGCGAGTTTGACATCGTAGACCATCTGCCCCACGTTCAGCTCGACGACGATGAATTTCCTGATTCCTCTGTCCACCAACGACTTCAATCCTTTGGCGGGAAAAGGTGAGAGCGTCACCGGCCTGAAGAGTCCTGCTCTGACCCCTTTTGCCCTGAGCTCGTTGACAGCACGCCTGCAGAGCCTCGAGACCACTCCGAAGGCTACCAGCGCCACTTCGGCGTCGGAGGTCATGTATTCTTCCGACCTCTGCTCCATCATGTCGATTTCCTCGTACTTGCTCTTGAGGTGTTCAGCGTGCTTCCTCTGGTCCTCGAAATCCAGGTGCAGCGAAAGAATCAAGTGTCTCTCTGTCCCCCTCGCTCCAGTAGCGGCCCAAGGGGTCTCGAACTTCTCTTGAGCGATCTTGGGGAAAACTATGTCCTCCTTCACTTGCCCCAGGAAGGCATCAACGAGCATCAAGACGGGGGTCCTGTGCTTGAATGCGAGCGAGAATCCAAGGGCCGGGAAGGCCGCCATCTCCTGGACAGAACTCGGCGCCAGGACGATGGTCTTGTATCCGCCGTGCCCCCCACCCTTCGTCGCTTGGAAGTAGTCGCTCTGCTCGGGGCCGAGGTTGCCTAGGCCTGGCCCAGCCCTGTTGACGTCTACCACGAGGAACGGAATCTCCATTGCGGCTGCGTAGGATATGCCTTCCTGCTTGAGACTGAATCCGGGCCCGGACGTCGCCGTCATCGCTTTGGCGCCGGTCGACGCGGCACCGATCACCATGTTGATCGCCTCGAGTTCGTTCATCGCCTGGAGGAATATCTTGAACTCGGGATATTCCGGACTCTTGAATTCCTTGGCCAGGGTCTCCGGAATCTCGCTCGACGGCGTGATGGGATAGGCGAAGTACGCATTCATCCCGGCCTTGAGCGCTCCAAGGGCGAGAGCCTCGTTTCCTTTCACAAACTCCGTCTCTGTCTTCACTGCTTCAGCCTCCTTACCTCTGCGATCGCAAAATCGGGACAGACCCAGTAGCAGAGTCCGCAGGCCGTGCAGTCTCCCTTCTCACCATGGTAGTGGAACTCGACCGGATGGTACCCAATCCTGTTCAGCGAATCCGAGAGCTTCAGGTTCTTTTGCGGGCATGTGACGACGCATAGGCTGCAGCCTTTGCAGACCTCCGAATCGACGATCACCATCGACTTCTGGACCAGCCCTGCAGCCTGACCCATGATTTTCTCGCCTTGTTTTCACGTATTTAATACGGGTAGCGGATTCTCAGTATTGATAATTGAAACTGGGCTCGATGACAAAGCCTCGCGCTAGACGGTCGACTGTGCGGCCTTCTTGCCGATTGCGGCCTGCGCAGCCGCCAGCCTCGCTATTGGAACCCTGAAAGCAGAACAGCTGACGTAGTTCAGGCCTGCTTCGTTGAAGAAGGCGATGCTCTTCGGGTCGCCTCCGTGCTCCCCACAGATTCCGACCTCGAGGCTCGGCTTCGTCTTCCTTCCTGCCTCGACCGCCATCCTGACGAGCCTGCCCACGCCCGATGTGTCGACCGAGTCGAAGGGGCTGCAGGCAAGTATGCCGAGCTCGATGTACTGGGGAATGAACTTCGCTTCCACATCGTCCCGGCTGAACCCAAACGTCATCTGCGTTAAGTCGTTGGTCCCGAAGGAGAAGAAGTCAGCGTTCTTGGCTATCTCGTCGGCCGTCAGGGCTGCTCTGGGCGTCTCGATCATCGTCCCGACCTGGAACCTGACCGTCATCCCGATCTCTTCGAAGAGCCCCTCTGCAGCGCCCTCAATCACCTTCCTGAGGAGCCTGAACTCCCCGGCGTGCGCGACGAGCGGAATCATTATCTTCACGTTCGGGGTCTCGCCCTTCTCCCGCATGAGTTCGGCCGCCGCGCGGAGTATCGCCTTGGTCTGCATCTCATAGATCTCTGGATAGGTCACGGCCAGCCTGCACCCCCTGTGTCCGAGCATCGGGTTGTGCTCGGCCAGCTGCCTCACCCTGTCCATGACCGCCTGCTTCGCTTTCAGCTGCTCCGGGGTGGAGCCTTCTTCCTTCATCCGTTGAATCTCGACAATCAGCTCCTCCATCGGGGGAAGGAACTCGTGGAGCGGCAAGTCGAGCAGGCGCACGACGACCGGTCTCCCGCCCATTGCCGAGAAGATCCCCTTGAAGTCGGAGAGCTGGAACGGGGAGAGCCTGTAGAGGTTCTTTCTCCTCTCTTCCGCGTCCTTGCTCATGATCATGTCTCTGACGATCGGGAGCCTGTCGGGAGCGTTGAACATCCTCTCCGTCCTGCAGAGGCCTATCCCTTCAGCTCCGAACTCCCGGGCCCTTCTCGCTGCCTCGGGGGTGTCCGCGTTGGCCCAGACACCGAGCTTCCTCACGGAATCGGCCTTTTCCAGGAGCTTGGAGAACTCAGGTGAGAGCTCCGGGTCCACCATCCTCACTTCGCCTCTGTAGACCCTCCCAGAGGTTCCGTCGATGGTGATTGTCTCTCCCTTTGAGATTCTCGCTCCGCTCTTGGTGGTGAAGGCGGTCCCTTCCTGGGAAATCTCTATCTCGCTGCATCCCACGATTGCCGGCTTGCCCATTCCTCTGGCTACCACGGCCGCGTGGGAGGTCATCCCCCCTCTTGCAGTAAGGACCCCCTGAGACGCAATCAGGCCCTTGATGTCCTCCGGCGTCGTCTCGGACCTGACCAAGATTATTCTCTCGCCTGCTCCTGTCGACGCTGCTTCATCAGTGTCGAAGACGACCTTTCCTGACGCAGCGCCCGGGGAGGCGTTGAGCCCCTTCGCCACCGGCTGATCTGTCGCCGTCGGGTCGATGCGCCTGTGCAGGAGCGCGTCGAGCATTTCAGGCTCGACCCTCATCAGGGCTTCCTCGGTTCCGATGAGGCCCTCCTCGATCATGTCCACGGCTACCTTCACTGCGGCCTGGGCGGTCCGCTTTCCGTTGCGAGTCTGTAGAAGATACAACTTCCCGGCTTCGACGGTGAACTCGAAGTCCTGCATGTCCTTGAAATGCCCCTCCAGCCTGGAAGAGAGTTCGGCCAGCTCTTTCCGGAGTCTGGGCTCGAGGTTCTTGATGCTGACTGGTGTTCGAATTCCTGCGACGACATCCTCTCCCTGTGCATTCCCAAGATACTCTCCGTAGAGTTCCCTGTCGCCGGTCGAAGGGTTCCTCGTGAAGCCAACACCCGAACCCGAGTCCGGGCCCATGTTGCCAAAGACCATGGTCTGGATGTTGACGGCGGTCCCGAGGTCATCGCTGATCTTGTAGAACCGCCTGTACTCTTTCGCTCGCGGATTGTTCCATGACATGAAGACCGCGGTCACGGCCATTTCCAGCTGCTCGAAGGAATCTTGCGGAAACTCCCTTCCCGTCTCCGTCTTGATGATTCCTTTGAAGGTCTCTATCAGACTCCTGAGCTCCTGGGATGTCAGCTCGGTGTCAGTCTTTGCCCCTGACCTCTTCTTGAGCTCCTCGAGCTCGTGTTCGAACTTGTCTCCGCTGGCGCCCATGGCCACCTTTCCGAACATCTGGATGAGCCTGCGGTACGAGTCGTACACGAACCTCTCGTTACCCGTCTTCTCCGCCAGCGACTCGGCCGTCGCGTCCGAGAGCCCGAGGTTGAGGATTGTGTCCATCATCCCAGGCATCGAGAAGGGCCCACCTGACCTCACGGAGAAGAGAAGGGGATTCTGACTGTCGCCGAACCTCTTGCCGGTCTTCAGCTCGATTTCTCGAATCTTCTGTCTGACGTCATCGAAGAGCCCAGCTGGGATTTTGCCGCCCTGGGCGTAGAACTGTTTGCACACCTCGGTTGTTATCGTGAAACCTGGCGGCACGGGGAGCCCGATTGCGGTCATCTGTGCCAGGCCGTACCCCTTACCGCCTAGCAGAAACTTGTCACGGCCGGCGGCCTCTTCGAAGAACAAAACCTGTTCCAATTTCCTCTACCGATTAGAGGCGGGAATTGCCCTGTATTTTAGGCCGCCTTTTCGCTTCTAGAGCTCAAGGGTCCTGTTCTTTCCTCGTTGGCACCCCGGACTAGGCAGCGCGCGCCGACAGCGAACGAACGAAGAAATGAACGAATGAACGAAGAAACGAACGAATGAACGAACGAACGAACGAATGAATAGTCGAACAATCGAATGAACAGGCCTTCCTTAGAATGAAGACACCGCCTGGTTCCTCTCACGCCCATCCTCGCTCCACGCCGGTTGCCTCAGGAATTACGTTGCCTTAGGATTCCTGCGGGAAATCTGCTTCAGTCTATCGCGCGCCAGCCTGTAGAAATGCCATTCGTCGAGTTTTCTCGCGCCGAGCCTCTCGTAGAAGCTAATCGCCTTCTTGTTCCAGCCCAGAACGGCCCACTCCATCCTGCCGCAGTCCTGTCTAATCGCTTCGTCTATGCACTTGATGAAGAGGGCGAAGCCCAGCCCCTTTTTGCGGTGCTCTTCCAGGACGAATAGGTCCTCCAAGTAGAGGGTAGGCCTAGCAAGGAAGGAGGAGTAAGTGTAGAAGTACAAGGCGTAACCCACGAGCCTTCCTCGCTCGGTTGCTACAAACAGGTTTAGCCTCTTCTTCTCAAAGATGTCAGCGATGATTCTCCCCTGCCCATCCGCGGAGGGAGGTTCCAGGTGCTCGAAGTCAGCCAGAGCCAACAGCAGCTTCAGAAACCCCGCCGAATCAGCCCGCCTTCCTCTTCTGATGGTGGTCTGGTTCAACCCAGGACGCCTCTTCAGGGAAGAGCGTTAAATCGATTCGCGTCGGAGTCCAGATGGGGGCTGAGCCGGGGAAAAGCGGGAAGGCCAGGAGCTACGCATGCTGTTCCAGGTCTCTTATCATCTGACCGAATTGTTCCTTTGTGATTTCTCCTCTTGCGTAAGCACGAACGCACCGCGAAAGCCCACCGATGGATTGAGGTCTTCTCCGAGAAAGGATAATACAGCACCGCGAAGAGGCCGGGCTGGGTATGGGCCTTAAGGAATGGATAATTCCACAGGACAAGGCCTTCTTCGACATCCTCGAGAAAGAATCGGCGAACGTCCTCCTAGGTGCGACAAAGCTCGAAGGGGCAATGAGATCCTTCGACAACATGGAGGGGCGAAGGAAGGAATTCAAGGAGATTGAGCACGTCGGGGACGACGTCGTACACCAGATCTATGAAAAAGTCAACAGGAGCTTCATTACTCCGATCGACCAGGAGGACATCACGAAGCTCGCCTCTCTCTACGACGACGTGCTCGACTACATGTACGCCGTCATCAACGAGATCGTGCTCTACGAGGTCACGGGACCAACAGAAGCGTTGAACAAGTTCGCGGGAATCTGCCGCGCCTCAGTGGAGGAAATCCACCAGGCCTTCATCTCGATGAGGAAGC
>JBEKAG010000072.1:0-6237 GCA_050015955.1 Nitrososphaerales archaeon | reverse complement strand
CTTGTTGAACGACACCGGCAATGAAGAAATTCCATACCCATTGCCATGCCGAGCGCGCGCGCTCTCAAGCAAGCTGTGAAGGCGAAGGTGCGACAGGATAGCGGCTAAGCGATAGAGGGGGCAAGTCTCAGACCTTGTCCCTGTCAGGTGGGTTAGCTTCGTGGATTGGCCTTGAAACGAACCGTGACGATACTTTCTCCACGACTAATCCGAGGCTCAACATGAAAAGACTGCCTCACAAATTCCCGGAAGGCACTTTCCGCGACTATGCCATACTTGGGACCGTTATCATTGCGGAAGACAATTGTATAGGCGTCCTCATCCCGCGTTACTGTTAATTCTGGGGGCTTGTCAAGCCGCCACTTCATCGTCAGGAGTTCCAGCATCTTGTCTGGAGTGGAGTCTTGAAACCGGAACTCTGCCATCTCCTTCCAAGTGTTGAGTACTACCTCTCGCCCTAATCGAACGAGCGTCTCCTCATCGGCCTCTTCAATTAGCGTCTCGTAGTACTTCTTGTGGACTGAAATGAATCCGAACTCATCCGCCTCCCTTTGCCAATTGATGTACAGACCTATGATTGAGTTGATTAGGGCGTTAACGGTTGTGCCCTTTTCAGCGGCCTCCTTCTTGAGAGAAAGTGCGTACGATTCTGGGAGTCTGATAGTCTTGAGACGGGTCTTGCGTTCGCCCTTGCCTGCGTTTGACACAAGAATGGCCTCTGATAGAAAGGGCTGTCCCCTCCGTACTTAGGTTTTGTTCGTCGCACCAGAACCCTATCTCCCGACATGCACCAAAAGAATC
The DNA here is from genome assembly GCA_050015955.1 of Nitrososphaerales archaeon. Taxonomy (GTDB): domain Archaea; phylum Thermoproteota; class Nitrososphaeria; order Nitrososphaerales; family Gagatemarchaeaceae; genus UBA183. The sequence continues at coordinate 5,436 of JBEKAG010000072.1, read as the reverse complement.
AGGAAAAGGTGAATCTCCCTAAGATGCACCAGAACCCCTTCGCCAGACTCTGATAACTCAACTGCGCAGAGGTGCGCGCGCCCTTCAACGTGATTCAGCTTTAAGACCTCCGAGCGGCAGGGTTAGGAGTTTGGTCTTCAGAGTACTCCCCGAGGGCTCGAAACTTGCCGGAGGCACGTTGATCGCGGGCTTCCACGGCATCGGGGCCACTGGCTACTGGACAGTGAAATTTCTGATTACCGAGTTGAAAGCCGAAAGGAAGCTCTTCATCGACTACGCGCACGCCCCGGCAGTCGCGTCGCAGGCGGAGGGCCGGATCGCAACTCCGTACGAAGTCTTCGTTTCGGGCGGGCTAGCCCTGCTGAAGGCTGAGGTCTCCCCTATGAGAGAAAGAGAAAACGAGTTCTATAGGGATCTTGCAGAATGGATAATGAGTTCGGGGGTCGACGAGGTCGCTTTGGTGGGCGGTCTAGACGAAGCGCTCAGGAACGACGAGCACGCCTACAAGATTGCGATGACCAGCGCCTTCGCGTCGAGGGGCGGACTGCCGGGCGAGCCCCTCTTCGAGGATGACAGGATGATAGTCGGGCCGGTAGCCTCACTGCTGAACACCTTCGAGATGCATTCTTTCCCGGCCTACGCGGTGCTGGCCTATTCGAACACCGAGAGAGTAGACCCTAGGGCGGCCGCCGCTGCCGTCGAGTTTCTATCGCACAGGTACAGGTTCCGGGTCGACACAGGCCCGCTGATCAAGGGCGCCGAGGTGATCGAGGGCGAGGTGAAGATGATCGAGGAGAAAGAGAAGCACCCTGCCGAGTCCGTCTACTCGTGACCTGTCGCGAAGCGTTTCTTCTCTTCGCTCCAGCCGTCGAGACCTTCACAGACCTGTAGCCCAACTTGCGGAGCCGAGCCGCCGCCTCCTTCACGCTCACCCGGCTGTCGATAGCGCCGGCAGTGACGACCTGCGTGAACGGATAGACGAAGTCGAGCTCCGCCGGATAAACTCCCAGGACCGGATGAATCCTGTAGGTGTCGGATTTGTATGGGACGCCCGCACTCCCTTGCTTCTTCTTCCCGATTGGGACTGAGTCCCATGACGTGAGGAGGACCGCATCTCTCGACTCCCTCCTTAGGACGCTCCCGAGCCTCTTCGCTGCCGAATCGAGCTCGGGTCTTCCGAGGTCTTCCTCTGAGCGCAGCAACAGTCCCCTGTCCTTCAGCAGGGGGGTCCCCTCCACGAAGATGTCGCGGTGCTTCGTGAGCTCTATGAACGCGTCGCGAAGCCTGGGGTGGGCCATCGACTTCTCTTCCACGAGGTCCCAAAGCCTCCCTTCGGCGATGGCCTCCTTGCAGGCCTCGACTTCCTCTCTGAGCATGTACAGGTTGTGGGTTGCGACCAGCCTGGTCCTTTCACGGGCATCGACTTCTTGCAGGTCCTTCACACTGGTCCTTGCGCAGACGGGGCAGCTGCAGGGGAGGTACTTCATCATCCTGAGGCTTAGGACCCCCCCATGGCTCATGTATCGGCCGTTCCTCGCGAACAAAGCGTAGCTCGCAGAGTCAAAAGTGTCGCAGCCGAGCGCTACGGCCAAGGCCATGGTGAGCGGGTGCCCGGCTCCGAAGAGGTGGAGCGGGACTGAGTAGGGGAGTGGCCTCCTCGCCGCTACGACCATCTTCACAAGGTCTGCGAACATGTAGTTCTCCATGACCTGCACGGGGCTCCCCAGGGCAAGGAACCCAAAGCCGGCCTTCCACAGGGAAGCCGCTGACTTCATGACAAGGTCCTGATACAGACCGCCCTGGATCGGGCCCACCCATACCGTGCTGCTGTCCATGTACTCCCTGGCGGTCGCGATGGCGTTCCTCAGGCTGTACTCGACCGACTCTTCTGCGGCGCGCCTCGACTGGGGGTACCCGGTTGGCCTGTCAAGGGTGACGGCCATGTCCGAGCCGATTTCGGCCTGGAACGAGGCGATGTCATCGTAGCCGATATCGAGGTCTCCGTACTCGAGGACTTGGTATCCCCCCGAGTCGGTCATCAGGACCCCTTCGAAATCGAGCATCTCATGGATGCCTTTTCTCAGCGCCTCATCCTTCCTCCTAGACCAGATGATGTAGGAGTTGGTCATCAGGCCTCTGAACCCCATGGCCTTCAGTTCCTCGGTCGAGATTGTTTGGTTGACTGGATGCACCACGGGCAATAGGCATGGCGTTTCTAGGGTCTTGCCTCCGACTTTGAGGACCCCGACCCTTCCGAGCAGGTCGGTGTCTTTTACCTCAAACGAGAAGACCAATGGTGAGGCGCCCCTCTCTCCTCAATCTTAAACCCCGTTGCCTTCGGAAGCGCCCGTGTTTCCTGTGGACGCCGAGCGCGTGCGTTCGGGTCTGGCTAAGGGTTGATACATGTCGATTCCGAGCGGATAGGAATAAGCTGATTAACACCATCCTGCAACTCCAGCGGTAGGCGGGCATGAGCAGGATAGCTGACGTCAAGACAAGGATTTCTTCTGTGGAACTGCTCGCGACCCTGAAGAAGAACTATAGCTACAAGGAGCTCTCCTCGATCCTGGACCTCTCCCCCCCGATCCTCAGCAGATACGTCAGGGGGCACGTGCTGCCTAGCGCGGCCCGGTCCGAGAAGTTCATCGCGACATTCAGGGACAAGCTCCTGCGGAAGATCGTTCTCGACGAGGTCAAGGTAAGCGCCGACGGCTCCTACGATATCAGCTCTGTCGTCGCGAACGTGGGTCTCCTGAGGCAGATAGCAAAGGTCGTCTACAGCGAGTTCAGCCTGGTCTCCGTCGACAAGGTGGTCACAATGGAGGTAGACGGGGTTCCACTGGCCACGGAAGTCGCGGGCGAGTTCAATGTCCGCCTGGCAGTCGCACGAGACGAGCGGGACCTCGGCATCCAGGAGTTCCTGGAGCAGAAGGCGGTGTACTCGCCGTCGACCGTGAAGTATCTCTACCTCGCGAAGTCGGCTCTCAAGAAAGGCGACCATGTCCTGATTGTTGACGACCTGGTCCGCTCCGGTACGACGATTGAAGCGCTTACTATACTCGCTGAAAGGATGAAGGCCAAGATAGTTGGAATCTTCGCCATCGCATCGGTGGAACAGGCGATACCCGGGCTTAGGAGCAGGCTCGGCCTGACATGCCCCATCGAGTCTCTCGTTTCCCTCGAGCAGAAGCCAAGGCGGTACAGCTACTAGGCCTGATGCCAATGCGGACCACCTCGATCGACTTGGCCTTCGTTTCAAAGGTCATCCCAGCTAGGAGGAAGGACTCTCACAAGAGGATGAACGGGTCCGTCTGCGTGGTGGGTGGAAGCAGGCTCTACCACGGCGCCCCCTTTCTCTGCGCGATGGGAGCGATGCGGTCCGGGGTAGACCTCGTCTTCGTGGCCGTGCCGGCGCTGATAGCCCACTCAGTCAGGGCTCTCTCGCCTGATCTAATCGTCGTGCCCCTTCCCGACGGGAAGCTGACCAGGGGCAACGTCTCGAAGCTCCTCGCCTGGGTCAAGGACATCGACGCCTTTGCTGTAGGGCCGGGCTTGGGCCCGCAGAACCCCCGGGAGGTGGCACACGCGATAAACGAGCTCAGGGGCGTCGGGAAGGGGCTTGTCATCGACGCAGACGCGCTTCGCCCCGAGGCGCTGTCGTCGATGAAGGGCGTCGGCACTGTTGTTACTCCTCACGCGATGGAGTTCAAGAGGCTCTTCGGGCAGGCGCTGCCCGCAGACTTGGACGGGCGGGTCGCTGTTGCGGCCTCGTGCGCCAAGGAGGCAGGTCTGACCGTGCTTCTCAAGGGAGCAACTGACATCGTGACCGACGGCACCAGGGTCGGCCTCAACGAGACCCACTCCCCTGCCATGACAGTCGGGGGCACAGGCGATGTCCTGACAGGGATCACTGCAGGTCTGCTCTCGAAAGGGGTGCCCCCGTTTGAGGCTGCTTGCGCCGCCGCGTTCGTCAACGGTTCGGCGGGGGCAGAGGCGGCAAGGCAGTTGGGGCTGCACATCGTAGCTTCTGACGTTGTAAACCAGATTGCAAACGTGATGAAAAGATTCGACGGAATTGTGTAAACCTCTGCTGGAGGCGGCAGGCATTTCTTCTCAGGAAGTTCCTTGGTACTGGCTCGTCATGCAATTGTTGCCTGGCTTTGGAAACGTTTTATCGCCTTCACGGACAGGCAGCGGGTCTTCATGAAGCGCAGGAGGCCAGGCCTTCAAGACAGGTGGGCCAGCGTCGTGAACTCGTTGCAGGAGGTCATACCTTCGTACGAGGAGGCCTCGAGCATGATTTCAATTCACGCGGACAGGAGGCTGAGGGCCACATGCGTCGCGTTCGCGGTCGAGAGGGGTTACCTCGTCCTTGACCTCGGGGCGGGTCCGGGGGTGATGTCGAGGCTGGTCGCAGCGAAGGGCGGCGAGCCCGTCCTTCTGGATGTCTCTCAGGCGATGCTAGCAGCGTCGCGGTTCCCCAACAGAGTCAGGGCCATCTTCGAGTTCCTCCCCTTCCGTGAAGGCGTCTTTGACGCCGTCGTCTCGGGGTTCGCGCTCAGGGACGCCATTGACCTTCCACGGGCGATCGGACAGTTGTCGCGGGCACTGAAACCTCGGGGCAAACTCGGCTTCTGCGACTTGGGAAAGCCTGATTCCGCGGTCGCCTCCCTCGTCGTGGCCCTCTATCTGAGACTGGTTCCCATCATCGTTGGTCTAGCCACTACGGGCGTTGCGGGTCTGAGGTACGGGTCGATTTACGACACATATGTGCTCGTGCTTCGCAACTCAGAGCTGAAGGCACTCCTCTCAAATCACTTCGAAAGCGTCGAGATTGAGAAGACACAGTTCGGGGGCTCGATTGTTGCGAAGTGCGTCAACAGGGCTAGGCCTTCTTCGACAGCTCGCTGAGCATCGTGTCGACCTTCGAGATGGGGACGCTGCACCCTGCCGCCTTTCTGTGACCGCCTCCGTTCCCGCCCAACATGCTCGCGATCCTGTCGATCGTCTTTCCGAGGTGGACCCTGCATTCCGAGGTGGACCTGAGGCTTACCTCGTACCACCCCGGCTGCTTCACCTTGAAGGCAACTCCCAGAGGGACTTCGAAGGCCCCGATGAGCAGCTTCGCGATGTTGCCAGTCGAATGTTGGTCCGTTAGCATGTATGCCAGCCGTCCCATCTTCGTTCCCTGCTCCTTGACCTGTTCGCCCAGCCGTGTGACATCGACCAGCTGGTCGAAAGCAAGGCGCGGAACGCCTGCGATTTCGTGCGGGTGTTTCATCTTCGAGAGCTCGGAGACGACAGTCTCCGGAAAGGCGTCCTTCGTGCCCTTCTTGCTGAGCGCGTAAGCGAGCATCGTTGCCTCTAGGAGCACGAACTGCCTGTCTGCCTGCTCCATCAGCTTCCTCGAGGCAGGCGAGTCGTCCGTGTAGTCGG
>JBEKAG010000071.1:0-9426 GCA_050015955.1 Nitrososphaerales archaeon | reverse complement strand
GCTCTACCAAATGCCCCGCCGAAACCCCTCGAACGAATCACTGGTTATAAACTGATTCCTGTAGTGCTATCATTCGATTTCGGAATCTGCACGGGTTCTCCTGTTCAGGCCAAAGGCTAGAGACCGTGAGAGGAGAGCAAGAGCACCCCCTCATACGCTCACTCCGACACCTCCAACTACTCCGGCTACGCAGCAGGATGAGAAATCACCCGCCAACGCAACAGAACCCTTCTTCCGACCCAAGACTTTAACGAAAGCCACTTACGACGTACTATGGTGGGTGATGACCGGACTAGCCCGGTTGAACACAATGAGAAAGATCTTGAGTTGGGAACCCACCAAACAAAACCCGTCCGCAGATTGACTTTTCCCTTCTTCCTCACCTTCCCGCCCCACTCGCGCAGCGAGTCGCAGCTACGAACCCCAGAATCGAAGGACGAGGAAGCCGCAGCACGCGCTATTATTCAGGCACTAACAACTGGGGTAGTAATCTTGACAAAGACTATCGCAGCGTCAGCTTGTAGTACCCTGCCTCGACGCTCTTGTTGACGTATTCCTCTACCAGATAGATCTTGTGAATCGGATTGCCGACCTTTGGAAAGAGGGAGTAGTCTCCACCGACTACGAACTCTTGCATCTCTCCCCTCTTGCAAGCATGAATGAATTTCTTCCCCGGCTTCACTCCCAGACTGTTCATCGAAACTTCTTCGACTGTTGTGCAGGTCAAGATGCCCCATTTCTCGTCGTCGGGAATCGGCTCGAAACCGACGCTCGCCTTCAGGGTCTCTCCGTACCGCCTATCGTCGCAGTAGAGCCTCTTGCACTTCCTGCACCTCCAGACGTCGACGACCCCCTGGAGGTAGCTGTCCCTGTTGACGTTCACCATGCCTATGAAGACGATATCATGGGGACAATCGCTCAAACTAACCCACCTGGCCCTCCTCGTCCGTCCATTTCTCCGTTGCGGCCTCTCAGACGGCGCGCGCTGTGCACAGTGTCCTCCTTCAAACCTTCGAAGTCCCTTGCGAATTCCAGAGGAACTCGAAGTAGTCCTTCGCAAAGTTCGCTAACTGGTGATGCGAAGCCCAGATTGCGAGCGGCAGTGTTCCCTGCTCTCCTCCGCCCAGCAGAAGGATGACTTCCTTGGAGTCAGAGACGAGGCCTCCTCCATACATCGTCATCCTCGTCCTTATTTCGGCGAACCTTGACAGCTTTTCCGCAACTCCTCCCGCCAAGTCAGGCGAAGTGAGGATCAGGCTCTTGACACCTCTCTCCTTCAGGACGGCCAACAAAGGCTCGATTCGCTCGGTGAAAGGAAGCAGCTGGGGCGGGAGCGCAATCAGGAGCTCTGTCCTGCAGTTCAGGAGGAGGTTCTTCACCCTCGACAGGATCTCGTTCGCACCTCTCATTATCCAGACGTCAGGCCTCTCCTGCTCACCCCGGCTGACGTAGACCCCCATCAACTCCTGCAGCGCTATCTGCTCCTTTTCCTTCCTAACCGTCTCCTGCCTCGACTTTAGCTCCTCTAGCGCGGTGTCGGGAGGCCTGGCAGTGTAGACGATTGGTCTGCTCTTCTGCTCCTCGACCCACCCCTTGTTATGCAGTGACTCTAGCGCGTTGTAGACCTTGGAGTAGGGTATCCTTGCCTGCCTGCTCACTTCACTTGCTGTCATAGTTCCCCCCTTGAGAAGCGCGACGTATGCCTTGACCTCGCTTCCTGTAAGGCCCAAGGCTAGGAGAGCCGCTTCTGCAGTCTCGCTCAGGCTCAATTGCTAGACGGTCCTCCTATTCGACCTTCTGCGCACGCACACATTCCTAACCTCTCTCGAAGTCAGGCAGATGACCTTCTGTCGGCCAGAGATTCCGGTCGCTTGGATGAGCAGCGGACCAAAGATGGCGTCGGCCCGCACCACAGGTGAAAGGCGTGCAATGACCTTCCCGCCGCCACACCCGGGCGGCGTGTTGTCAGGAAAGAGGAGATTCAACAGGGGGAGTCCTCAGGGCCACAGCGAGGCTAACCCATATCTTAACCTTTCACCCTCTGTAAAGTTAAAACGCTTATATTCTCACCTCGAAAAGGACACTGACTAGTGCTTTCCGATGACTCAAATCGCTGACGCCAGCATAGAACTCGAGAAGGAGAGTTCCAAAGGGGCTTTCATACGACAAACGCAGTCAATCTGTCCCGACTGTAACCGCATCCTCCTTGGGACTATCTTCGAGCGGGACGACAAGGTCTGGATGACGAAGACCTGTCCCGAACATGGCGAGACCGAGGAGCTCTATTACGGCTCTTACGAGATGTACAGCAAGTTCTCACGCTATTGGAAGGACGGAAGAAGTGCTCAAGCAGACAATGTACCTCTGGAAGTCTGTTCATGCCCTGCGAATTGCGGCCTCTGCTCTAGCCACCTGTCTCACACTGCGCTTTCTAACATCACAGTCACTAACAGATGCGACCTGACTTGCTGGTACTGCTTCTTCTACGTCAAGAAGGGGCTTGAAGGAGCCTACGTGTACGAACCGACGCTAGACCAGATCAGGGAGATGGGCCGCTCGTTGAAGGCCGAAAGACCTGTCGCCGGGAACTCCGTCCAGCTCACAGGTGGCGAACCAACCCTAAGAGAGGACCTGCCAGCCATCATAGGAATCCTGAAGGAGGAAGGCGTGGACCACATCCAGTTGAACACGAACGGCATCAACCTGGCGCTGAACCCAGGCTTAGCCAAGAGGCTGAAAGACGCCGGGGTTTCAGACCTCTACATGAGTTTCGATGGGACGACCCCGAAGACCAACCCAAAGAACCATTGGGAGGCGCCGCATGCGATAGAAGCTTGTCGGAGAGAGGGAATCGGTGTCGTCCTCGTACCGACTATCATAAAGTCAATCAATGACCACGAGCTGGGCGACATCATACGCTTTGGTCACAAGAACATTGACACAGTGCACGCGGTGAGCTTTCAGCCTGTTTCACTGACAGGCAGGCTCACGACGACCGAGAGGGCGAAGTATCGCATTACGATTCCGGACTGCATCGAGAGGATCGAGGAACAGACTAACGGCGAGATTCCAAAGGACGGCTGGTTCCCAGTCCCCTCGTGCTCCCCCGTGACCGGCTTCATTGAAGCCTTCACGAGGAAGGATCAGTACGAGCTATCGATACATTTCGCCTGCGGTTGCGGCTAAGGTCCTGACCAAGATATCGTCCTTCGTCAACAGAGAAAAGCAGCCCAGGGGCCTAAGTTTTGCGAAGCTGCTGACGGACGCGCTGGTCAAACACGACTACTCGTCGGTGGGCCAGTTCCACTTGAAGAGCATGTTTCTCGGAATAATGCACTTCCAGGACAAATACAATCAGGATGAGGAGAGGGTACAGAGGTGCGACATCCATTACATTACGCCTGACCTGAGGATAATCCCGTTCTGTAGCTTCAATGTCCTCCCTGAATGGTATCGGGACAGAATCCAACAGAAATACGGCATACCCGTCAAGGAATGGGAAACCAAGACCGGCAAGAGACTGGAGGACGATCTCTACAGGGGAACTCTAAGACGAGAAAGTCACGTTGCTGGCTGCGGATGTGCCGCAGGTGTGCATGGGGAGTCCCTCCCAATGCAGCCCATCACTGGAGTGTAGGGCTGCCCCGCGGTCCGGCAAGTCATTTGGGTACAGCGGCAATAGTCGTCGAACGAGTTACGCGCATGAAGACTGTCATAGAAAAGCTGTCGCTAAAGAACCGTCATCGGAAAGCTCTTGCTGGTCAAAGCAGGGCACCCGAGACATTCAACGGAGATGAGGGCACTCGTAAGGGGCTATCTCAGGTCATCGAGCCGTGCAGAGGACCGCATCAACGCAAGAATTCTATCGAAGTATTCTCCTACCGAAGCGAGGAACTGCTTCCTATCCCAGTCAGGTTTCGAGTTCTCAAGGAATCCTTCTACCCAATCGTAATCCTCCTTTGCATCCTGACCGAGCGCAGAGATGAACTCCTTGCTCCTGTAGTGCAGGTCGCTGTTCTGTTCAAGAAGCCCTCTGCGCTTCAGCGAAGCGACTGCAAAGGCGTTCCTGGTCAGCAGTGCTGCGTCGAACATAGGATCGCCAGACGGCCTATCCGAAACCCATTCAGCAAAGAACCACTCGGTTGTCTTAAGCTCTCTCTCGTCCATGACTGCGAAGACGACATCATCGACCAAGATGTTCTGCAGATGGTTGAAAGCGTCGATGAGGAGCTCTGTCTCCTTGGCTCTGAGCCCCTCGCGTTCCTTGAGACCGCGCAACATCTCCTCGAGAAGCTTCCCGTCGTGAGAGTGTGCTCCCATTTCCGTATAGTAGATGTGTGCGAGCTCATGCAGAATTAGGCCACCTAGCATTTCAGAATCTAGCGCCCATTCAGAGATGACGATCTGGTGCGACCGGCCTTCCTTCTTCGCGTAGCCCATTATTGTGAGGGAGGGGTCGACTGACAGGGTGACAGACGACTTCACCGCGAACCCCTTCTGCATCATCCTATCGATTGCCCACTCCAGGGTGTTTTCGAGGGAGCGATCAGCCCTTGCAGTGTACATTGCGTTCGGGCGCGCGACCGCGCACACGGATAGCGCGCGCGCGCTCTTGGAACGGCGAACGTCTACACAGGCGACACCTGCAGCGGGAACGTCGCCGGAGGTTCGAGCCCGCATGGGCTTGGCACTCCACAGTCCTAGACTGTTGGGGTTACGGACCAATCATCAGTCTGCAAAGGTCTCGACCTTGGATTCGCGCGTCCGGTTCTGCATTGAGCTTCGGCAAGAAGCCTGATGACCCCGAAATGGAGGCAGATACCATAAACTCACACGACCAGAAGGTTCCGTCACCGGTATATTGTGCTGTCCCTGGTTTGGTTTGACGGCGAAGAGGGCTCTGAACTCGCTTTCGATTCTTCGAGCTGTGCCTCAAAGCCTGACATGGCCGAAAGCACACCGAGCAACCTGGCTACGGACCGAGGGTGTGGACTTGGCTCTCCGTGGTCGACAGATAACTTGTATCCCCTGATTCCACGTTCCTTGGCCATACCGACGACCATTGACGCGAAGAATGGCGCCGGTTCTTCCGATACAATCTTCACTCCGTTCTTCTTCAGCTTCTCGACCCCGGCACGGTCGGTGGAGAATCCATTGGGCTCGGGTTCGGCGTCGGGGGGCAGGGGATTCTCTGCCCACCTTGCGCCTACAGAATACAATTCCTTCACTCCTAGCTCAACAGCGTAGTCGAGGATGATCGTCGCAAATTCGTATTGCCCATCCATGGGGCTCGTGTCTCCTGCGAAGAGGACAAGGTCCCTTTTCTCCCTATTCAGATAGAAGTGGCACTCGGGTAGGGTAGAGATGCCACCATCCTTGACGATGACTTCGGGCGGGAATGCGGAAGCGCGGATTGTCGCGATGCGCTCGAACTTCATCTTTCTGAGCATGTATTCCCCAAGCTCTCGTGCCTGTGAGTACATTGCCTGGTACTGCTGAAGCGAGGTGGAGACCGCGACCACCATCGTCGGGTTCTTCAGGGTGGGGGTCCTCATCCTTTCAAAATCGAACCACATGGAAGATGTCTCGCGACGCCGGCTCCCTAGCGTATTAATTCATTGCCGGGATGCAGGGCAGGGTCACGAGGAATGGCACTTTTCTTATATACATGTAAGGAGGGCTGAGCCCATCCGATTCATGACTGCTTACTGGAAGACCCTTTCGCACAATGGGGTCAACTTTCCGGATGTCTATTCCCCGCGAGGCCTATTCGTGAAGGTCAAGGGGAGGTCCATCGCCCTGTCGCCGCTGGCCGAGGAGATGGCGTACCACCTCGCCAAGAAGAAGGACACTCCCTACATCCAGGACCAGACCTTCACGGACAACTTCATGAGCGACTTCGCTCGGGAGCTCCCGAAGTGGTCGAGAGGTGCTAAGTTCTCCGACGTCGACTTCTCAGAGCTATTCCGCGTCGTGGACCAAGAGAAGGCTCAGAGGGAGACGATGAGCAAGGACGAGAAGAGGAAGTTGGCCGCCTCTCGCAAGAAGCGGAGGGAGGCCCTGCAGGACCGATACGGAAGGGCTTGGCTCGACGGGAAGGTGGTAAACTTTGCCAACTGGATGGTCGAACCCCCTGGACTCTTCATGGGGAGGGGGCAGCACCCGAGAAGGGGGAGGTGGAAGCCGCGGGTCCGGCCGGAAGACGTGACGCTGAACCTCGGGGAGGAAGACCAGATTCCGTTTGGTCAGTGGGGGGCAGTCGTCAACGACCATGACTCGATGTGGATGGCGAGGTGGGTCGACAAGCTCACTAGGAGGAATAAGTATGTCTGGCTGCACGAGAGTTCTCCCTTGCAACAGTCCCGAAACAAGGAGAAGTATGACAAGGCAAACGCCTTAGATTCCAAGATAGAGAAGATTCGTAACGCCATTCGTAAACGGATGAAGTCAGGGAGCAAGCCTAATCGTAAGGTAGCGACCGTCTGTTATCTCATTGATCATGTGGGAATTCGTGTTGGCGACGAGAAAGGAAAGGACGAAGCTGACACAGTCGGTGCTTCCACTCTCCGTGTTGAGCACGTCACAGTCAAGGATAACGGCGTTGTTGACTTTGATTTCCTTGGTAAGGATTCAGTTCGCTGGCAGAAGTCGTTCAAGCCTCCTGACTCTGACTCAACCCTATCCGAGAACCTTCGTGAGTTCATGGAGGGCAAATCTCCTAGTTCTCGTATCTTCGACAAGGCCAATTCGCGAAAGGTTAACCAATTCTTCGGTTCAATCGTAAAGGATCTAACTGCAAAGGCCTTCAGGACCTATCATGCCACTAAGGTGACGGAAGAGACGCTCCGTTCGAGGAACCTCAAAGACGCCGACGACCTCGACAAACTGTACCACGCAAGAGAAGCCAACCTGAAGGCGGCCATCTTCTGCAACCACCAGAGGACCCCTCCAAAGACATGGGAGCAGTCGTTAGAGAAGAAGAAGCAGAAACTCAGTGACGTGATGGCCGTCGGGTCAAACGACAAGAAAGTGAGGAAGCTCGAGATGGAGCTGGATTTCTTCGTCAGGACGAAGAATTACAATCTCAACACCTCGCTGAAGAACTACATAGATCCCAGGGTCTACAAGTCATGGTGCGACAGCGTCGGACTCGACTGGGCCAGGATCTACAGCAAGTCGATGCAGAAGAAGTTCTCTTGGGTCGCACGAGTCCCCTATCCCTCGAGTCGGGAGGGGGGTCCAGTCGGGGCGACATCCTCAGGTGCGCTGACCAAGCGCATGCCATAGCTCGTCTTCGGGAGCCGAACGGATGACCTCCTCTTCGCCATCTTTCTTGACCAGGACTCTACTCCCTCTGGTGAACTCTCCGATAATGGTCACTCTGCAGACAGAGTCAAGGGCCTTCGCTACCTGAGCCTCCCTTCCCCTCTCCACAGACAGGAGGACTGAGCCAGACCCTATCAACCTCAGGGGGTCAAGAGAGAGCGTCTCGCATATCGTGCGTGTCTCACGGGCCACTGGGACTTCGTCTTCTCTCAGAGTGAACCCCAAATCCGATGCCAGAGACATCTCGAAGACCGCGCCGAGGACCCCGCCTTCGGTGCAGTCGTGCATCGCACGGACGAATCCAGTCTGGAATGCGGCGACTGAATCCTCGACCACGCTAATCTTCTTATGGAAGCCGAGCGCTCTTAGAATGACGCGCGCAGGGACCTTCCCAGTCAGGCTGCTGTGCCGGGCTAGGGCTGCGGTTCCTTCTATGCCGGCCGACTTCGTCATCATTATTGCGTCCCCGGTTCGCGCATCCCGCGAAGAGACGTACCTTTCGACGAAGCTGAACACCGTCGCAACAACAATGGGAAACCCTAGGCCGGGGGTGACCTCGGTGTGGCCGCCCACTATCGTTATTCCCAGATTCCTTGCCGCCCTGTGCATCTGTCTGGCCACGTCTCCGACGTCCTTCGCAGAGGAACCATCAGGTAGCAGCACGACTGACTCCGCGAACTGAGGCCTGCTCCCGCTCGTTGCCACGTCATTGGCGCTCACGTTGATGGCGTAGTGTCCTATGTTCTCCGAGACCCCGGTAATCGGGTCTGCAGACACGATCATGTACCGGTTGCCGAGCTTGACGGCGGCGAAGTCCAGCCCCGCCTTGGGCGGCGTGATTACAGCATCCGATTGAGTCCCTGTCATCCTCAGGACTGTCGATTTCAAGACTCCAATCGGAATCTTACCCGGGGGGAGCCGCTTCAAGGAGTCTTCTGAGCTCCTAGTGAACTGGCGCCAGGTCCCTTAATCTGAGGTGACCTTGTAATCATCCTTTTGATGCTCCTAGTCAGGGTGACTGAAACGAGCAATCCGATCAGCACTTGTGCCACGTTGACCGGAACCTCGGCCGCCGGAGCTATGGCGACAGCCGCCGAAGCAGGCGCGATGAGGCCAATGATGAAGGATTCGTAAAGATAATACCCAATGACCATCTCCATCCCGCCAATAAGGACGGACAGGACGACTAGGCCCGACGTTGATTCGGCCCTTAACCCGAGGAACAGTATGACGCCAAATGAGAGAGCGGCCAGAGCAGTCCAGAAGAGAGCGGGTATCTGGAAGTCGATCGTATATACGGGTAAATGCCAAACCCCACCAATTGTAGGCGAGAATTCTCCAGAGAGAAAAGTAGTCCCTATGTAGGAAAGAGCCAACGCGAAAAGCAGCCCTGCGGCTACGGTAACTACTCTCCATGTTGCCTTAGTGGCCCTGGCGAAGGTTTTGGTTGCCAGATAACCAACTATGAACCCTTCAAGACCTTTCACCAAGAGCGTTCCTGGGGCGTAGTAGGGGTAGCCGAGCGAAAGGTCAGAAAGCATCGACCCGATTCCTCCAGTGAAGGCTCCGACATAAGGACCCATGAGCAAGGCCGATGTGTATACCATGATTTCGCCAACGTTGAAGTATCCGGTCGTGGCAGGAATATAGACCGAGAAAACAGAGGTGGCTGCGGCTACGAAAGCAGTGAAAACAGCCGTGGCGGCTACCGTCTTGTTGTCGACTCTCCTTTTCTCTGAGTTCAAGAGGTCGCTCTTCGACATCTGTGCACGCAACGGACGCTATTAATGTAAGCACGAGCCTCCGTCGACTGAGCAACTCCTTCACCCCGTTTAGTCTTGGTTGGGGAATCGATTCCCGATAGACCTCTTCTGACATTCCTCAGGTCGACAGAGCACCGTCAGTTGAGGAGTTTGAAGCCTTTCACACTGACGAGATAACCAGACCCAATGCGTAGAGGAGCCCCGCCGCGACTCCGCCCATTGCAGCAGACTCCAGACCGGCTTTCAGGTTGAAGTGGCTCGGGCTGAAGACCCTCGATGCGAGCAAGAAGAGTGCCGTGAGGGAAAGGACGACGGAGAGTAGCAATGCGGGAAGGTA
>JBEKAG010000070.1:0-6257 GCA_050015955.1 Nitrososphaerales archaeon | reverse complement strand
AATCCTGCCCACGTAACTTGAATCCTGCACGGAAAAGAAGGCGGCGGAGGCAGCTGCTGTGGCGTTGCCAGTTGCCTTGGAATCTGCACTCCAGAGACCTGAGTGAGCGGGGTCAAAATCAGGTGCGGGCGTAAAGTAACTCAATTTACCAGAGAGGGTAGCTGACTCAGGGAGCCACCTTCCTCCTTGGATGGTCATCGGAAAGGTAAGGCCCCGAGATCCGAAAGTCACGTTGCTGAGGCTCAGACTCGACTTCCAATAGACGTTGGCCGTTGGAAGGAGCGACTGGAGAGTCTCTTCGGCGCCTACTGTGGCAGTCGGGGAAGACCGGATGGGAGCGAGGGAGGCATCCAGGTCATTCACGTTCGACGAGACGCTCCAGGAAGTGCCAAACTCAACCGTCGAACCTGGTTCGAGCGACCCGAGCCCCCAGCTCAGAGCTCCCGCTGATGGACCGTAGGAGTGAGTTTGCGAGTTGAAGCTGTCTGCGAGAGTCTGATTGACCACCTGACTGTACGGGCCTAGACCGAATGCTGACGGGTAAAGACTCCCCTCGAAACCCACCAGCGCAGCTTCCACCGTCGTGGTCAAAGAGCCACCGGATGAGTCGAATAGGGTGTAGGAGGGCGCGACGTTCGCAAGCGGGGAGATGTCTAGAACATTGACAAGGGTGACACCGTCCAGGGTCGTGTTGCCCGCATTCCGAACCAAGTAGATGGTCGACACGGTACTCCCTGAGAGGGCATCGACCCGGACGACGTGCAGGTCAAGGGCTGCGGAAGTTGCGACCGTGGCAACAACCTGATTGCGAGAATCGTTTGCTATCATGTACCAAGGTGCGATTTGCTGCAGAGGGTTAGCTGAGATTTCGAGGGTCCCGAATTGGTCTCCAGCTTGAGTACCATAGGACACTCTCGAGAGGATGGTTTCGGAGTAAGTCCTTCCGTACGAGAGCTGGTAGTAGAACGAGCCCGGGCTCGGCGACGTTTGGGTTATCGAAAGCAAGCCCGACGTGAACGTGGCTGCCTGCGTCTCTATTCTGTACGAAGGAGTTACTGCCGAAGTGTCACCATAGTAGAGCCAATAGGTCTGGCTGGACGACGCCTGGATGCTGACGATTACCATCAGCCAAACAGAGCTGACAAACCCGCCCGAAGTAGTCTTGTCGACGACGTAACTCGGGACCTCCGTACCGTTTGCCTGCCTGAGAGTCAGCTCAGACGCAGCATCGACAAGATGAGCGGCGGGAAATGTCACGTGGACAAGAACGGGCTCGCTTGTCATGTTTAGGCTGGCGGGATTCGACAGAGTAATGCTCACCCTGAAGCTGTATGCCGAGCTCCACCATTCGCTCGTCGCCTGGGACGGCGCAGACACAGCGGCTCCCGACGCCGGTCCCATGAATCCAATGAGGGAAAGCAGAACGACGGTGCAAATCACCCGGGCTCTGCTGGGAGAAGCTACTTATCTGACCTTCCAGACCCACTTCAAGGATGGTACACCTTGTCTTACCCTCAGTCTAGTCTCAATAAGGTCGAGCTCGCGGAACCGCTGGAGTTTTGTCAAGAGACCGCCCCAGCTTGTTATCCCGAACTTCGCATCTGTCCTCTCGAGGATTTCCTGCCCAGTTCCTTCTCGTCCTGAACCGGAAAGCTGGGCGAATAGTTCGAAATCGCTTCTCGAAAGCCCTTCGGTGTTCTCAATGATTCTGGAGGCCTGTAGTCCCCGACCTCTCGTGAACCCAAGCACGCCGAACAGGACCGCGATGCTGCCGACAGCTTGCAGATAGACACTAATCGTGCTCGGAAACTGGGCCGCAGAAACAAGGAAGCTGTACTTCTGGGCATTTGACAGTCTGCCGGCAACTACTGAGGCGACTTGCTTGGGCAATGAGCTCCCACCATCCCCGGATATCTGGCCCTCTACCCCCACAAAGTAAGCTATGGATACCTGAGACTGCGTGACGTTCGAGATTACCGATGTAGCGGTGTCTCCGTAGAAACCTGTGAAGGAGCGACTTCCATAGGTCCAGGTGAAAACAGGCAGCGAGGTGTTGCCAGAGGTGCTGAGGGTCGAATTCGTCTTGAGCCCGGGCAGAATCGTTGACAGTACGGCAATTGAGAGGCGAGAAGAAGAGACTACCTCCCAGAAGGCCAAGTTCTCCCCGGCACCTTTCACGGGGTATAAGAATGCCAGTCCCAAACCTGGGTAGCTGTGCGACGAAACGCCCCCCAGAGTCCACGAGCCGGAGACCGGGATTGGGCTCCCGGGTCGCACCCCAGCAAACCCCGCGGTTGCGTAGTTGACACCCGTCCCAGTGACAGTGAGAACCGGAACTGAAACTGATGCCAGAACGATCAGGACGATTGAGAGTGCAACACCCATGGCTAGCATTGACATTGGAATCCGTGGACGGTCTCTGGAGAGGAACCGGCCACAGTAGAGGCATGACTTCGATTCTTTGCTCTCTTCAGACGCGCAGTATTCGCACCTTTTCGAACTCACGCTCGCTCTCTTCCAGTGGGCGAGGACGAAGACGGATACCGAGGCAAGAACGGTTAGTCGGACCGCCGTGGCCACCAAGCCAGGAGCGATTGCAGGCAGGACGAGCGCCAGTATCGGCAGGAGAGATACCATGACCGGAAACATGTGAGTCCTCCCCCCAAGGATGACTACAAAGCCGAGATACACTCCCGCCAACGCGGCCAGGTGGAGCTCTGGATGCCCGAGGTACGAGCCGACAGCGTAAACACCGAGGAAGCAGAGCAGGATTGCGATTCCAGACATCGTATCGACTCGCTCTAGGGCCGGTCGGTAGTATCGCGTTCCCACGAAGAGCGAGACTGGAACCAACGCGATCAGTGCGGAAGAGATGAGGGGAGACGCCTCAAACAGGTTACGCAGGTACTCGGTGTCCCAGCTGACCATGAAAGCCAAGGCGGGAATCGGGAGCGCAAGGATTGCGACTTGGAGGGTTCGTGAGCTTACCGTGCCTGACCACCTACGCTTGGACGGCAAGTTTCGCCGTAGCCGTCTGAGTGATGGGATCGTACCTGCATCCCAAGTGCCTCACAGGCTTACCTGACGACAATGCCAGGGCCTCTGAAACCGAGGCCGCAAGAGGACAGCCGGTGGTCCCGCAGACGTTCTTGGTCATGAATTCGTTTACGCACAGCGACCTCACGAATGGTTTCACCATCACGGTGTCAACCCCTTCTTTCTTCTGACGGATCCTGACACCTTGGGCCAGGCCCAGCCCGTCTACCATCACACGTGGTAGCCAAAGGTTGACGTAGTCAAGCCCCTTTCCTCTGAGGTCTCCCAGTTCCCTCTCGTAGGCCTCGTAGAGACCGTGGCCACATGGAGGAAGAGATGAAGGAGGATTAGAGTCTGAGCCTTGTGCGAAGCTCACCGTCAAACCGTTTTCTTCGGGCGAGTAGACTGCGCTCCCCCCGTACTTCTGCTGCTTCATTGCAGACACCATGACCTGCATGGAACCGAGCAAGCTCATCGACGCGGGATAGAGCATCATCCGAGGCTCAGCCTCGTAGACCAGAAGGAATATGCCAATTGTGAAACACGAAATCGAGGCGATTTCAACCGCGAGGTCTGGGAGCAAGTAGGCGACTACAAACAGGCAGGTGCTGGCTAGAACTAGAAGTCCTCCAGTGATTTTCGAGTGTGTGGAACGTTTGCGCCATAACTTCATGCGTAGCTTGTCCACATCGTTCAGGTTCCTGTCTTCGACTGCCATTTGGCCTACAGCCGCCGGAATCTGACTTGCTTCCCGAGGGTCCTGAAGAGTCCTGCGAACGGGATTTCGCGACGAATGAGAAGGTAGGCTCCGTGCGCCCCTTCTCTTCCGGGTTGACCCTTGCCTTGAGCCGAGCATTGGACGAATCCTGTCAGACGGGGGAAGATGCGTTCTGAGGCTCGAGCTTCGATTTAAACCAGTCGAGATAGGATTTGATTCCCTCATCGAAACTCACGTTAGGCCTCCAGCTGAGAAGCCTGAGCGCTTTGGCATTCGAACAGACTGTCCTCGGGAAGTCGCCATCATATCCGGGCAGAAACTCCGGGACAGCGCTTGTTCCGAAATACTCCGCCACCTTCCTCGCTACGTAGCTGACTGAGTAGTCCTTGCCGTACCCGACATTGAGCACCTGACCAACCGCATTGTCAGACATGGCGCCCATGGCCGTCGCAGATACCACATCTGAGACGTAAGTGAAGTCTCTCGACTGGGATCCGTCTCCGAAGATCCGCGGGCGCCCGCCATCGGCGATGCTTCTGGCAAAGGACGCGACTACCATGTCTGGCCGCCCCCTTGGCCCGTACACTGAAAAATACCGCAGACAGACGACTGGAAGGCCGAAGGTTCTGTGGAAAGAGAGGGAGTACTTCTCCCCCGCCAGCTTAGTTGAGCCGTAGAGATTGGGCGGAGACTGCGGGTGCTCTTCGTCCATTGGAACGCGCACAGGCTTCCCGTAGACAGACGAAGACGAGGCGTACACCATTCTGCTAACGTGGTTCTTCTTCGCAGCTAGGAGAACGTTGAGCGTCCCAGTCACGTTCACGCTATTGGCCTTCTCCAGGTGCTCGTTGCAGTACCTCACCCCGGCCTGGGCTGCCAGGTGGAAGACAATGTCCACCCCCCTCGTGGCGGCCTCAAGGCGCTCGAAATCCAGGATGTCCCCGTTTATCACCGTAAAGCCCTTGTCTGTCAGGTGGTGGGCTATGTTCGCTTCTTTCCCCGCGTAGAAATCATCGAAGTTATCGTAGACGACAACCTTGCTCCCAAGTCGGAGGAGGAGATCGACTAGTGTGGACCCAATGAAACCCGCACCTCCCGTCACTAGGACCTTCTTGCCCACTAATTCCAATTAGGCCCGGTTCCTCTATGCCAGCTGGTCGTAGTTGTGAGAAATCCTGAGGGCTAGCTCGTCGAAAGTGAAATCCTGTGCCCTTTCCTTGCCCTCTGCTCCCAGTTGTCGGGATAGGTCCGGGTCCCCGAGCAACTTCAGTATGCAATCGGCGAGCGAATCTGCGTCCCCATACTGAGAAATGAGACCGCATTTCCCGTAGCCCACCTCATAAGGCAGACCCCCAACGTTTGTGACTACGACCGGCCTCCCCTGAGCCATAGCCTTCATTACCGATTGGCTGAACCCTTCGAAGCTGCTTGGCATTACGAAGACGTCACATGCCGCCAAGGCTTCCAGCTGTGCTTCTTCCTCGAGCATCGGGGGGAGAACGACGACGCTTTCCGAGACCCCGAGCTTTGCTGCATTGCTCCTGATTACGGAAACGAAACCGGAATAGTCGGGACCAACGATCATCAGCCGTGCATCTGGAAATCGCCTGTTAACCCTCTTAATTGACTCCACGGCGTACTGGACTCCCTTCTGGGAACTTATGCGTCCCAGGTACAGTACTAGTGGACCGCCAATGTGGTGACGAACCCGGAAGGCTGATCCATCTCGCTGTCCTAGGGCATCCTTTGGAATCCCAGAGGGCTCCAATCGAATCTTGGTTCTCGCGACATGCATCGAAACCAGCCAGTGCGCTATCGCGGGATACCTAACCATCACTAGGTTGCATCTGCGGAAGAGGGGCGGCGCGACCAATGAATCGTATGTCCGGAAGAGCGCTGTTTCCACAACACCGTAATTCGAGTGAGTCTCTAGGGGGCCATAAGTAGTGACCAGGAATGGAACCTGGCCTGATCGGGCAGCCATGAGGGCAAGGAGGGCGTACGAATCATGACTATAGACGTGGATTATGTCAGGTGCATCTCTCTTGAGCTCATTTAGTAGGTCCGGCCAAAACCTAAGCCGATAGCTTAGATCGATGCGGACGTCAAGGCGATGCACGATGATACCGTCGAGCTGCTCGTTGTGGTTCGGAATCTTTCTGCCCAAGACAGAATCCGGCGTGTAAACATGCACCTCGTGCCCCAGCTCCACGAGCTCCTTCCCGACGCTGTGGACATAGCTCTCAATCCCGCCTATCATCGGGAAGAAGGATGGCGACACTATTGCAATCGAGGATCGGCTCATGAAGGGGCGAGCCTCTTGTAAAGAGATTCGACCCTATCAGCAATGTTCTTCCATCTGTATCTTTCCGCGTTCTGCCTTGCCATCTTGCCCAGCCTCTCTCTGTAATCGTCATTGTTGAGAAGTGCAAGGATCGCCTCGGCGAGCCCCCTGGCGTCTCTCGGCTCGACCAAGAGACCGTCTAGTCCATGACTTATGATG
>JBEKAG010000069.1:0-6264 GCA_050015955.1 Nitrososphaerales archaeon | reverse complement strand
GTGCCTCGAAGGAGGTATCGGGAGTGAGTGGGAAAGCCGACGAAACCGCGGGCGGTCACAATCCACAGGGGATGGAGAACAGCCCAATGCTGTCGGTCTCGAACCTCGGAGTAAGACTGGGTGGGAAGACGATTCTCGAGGATGTCAGCTTCGACCTAGGGAGGGGCGCGATTCTGGCAATAGTGGGTCCCAACGGTGGTGGCAAAACCACCCTCTTCAGAGCGCTCATGAATCTTGTCCCCTACACAGGAACGGTGAAATGGAAAGGTGAAATAAGAATGGGATACGTTCCGCAAAGCCTCGTAGCCACCGATATGCCAGTGTCGGTGAAGGAGTTCCTGAGGTTCAAGTGCAAGGCTGACTTCGAAGCGTGCGTAGGCACGGTCGGCCTTGGCCGCGAGGTCCTTGAGCAGGGACTCAGCTCCCTCTCGGGTGGCGAGCTACAACGAGTACTCATCGCCTGGGCCATCGTCGATAGACCAAACGTACTCCTGTTCGACGAGCCGACCTCAGGCGTGGACATAGGCGCGGAAGAACCCATTTACAACAACCTGAACCACCTCAGGTCAGAATTAGGAATCACAACCCTCCTAATATCCCACAACATGCACGTCGTGATGCACTACGCAGACTATGTGCTGGCATTGGACAAGCGCCCGCTGTTTCTCGGAGAATCAAGGAGCATCTCGCACGCCAAACTGCTCGAAATCATCTACGGAGAAAGGTTTGTCCTCGAAGAAACGCAGCATCACATGGAGTAGCAGGACCAGTCATGCCAGGTACCATTCTCTTCGGCCTGGTGGTCGGGGCGTTTGTCGGAGCTGCAGCAGGCTACCTGGGCTCGATCATGATATCGAAACGTATGGCGCTCGTCGGCGACGCCCTTTCACACGTGGCATTGCCGGGTCTCGCTTTGGGCATACTCTTCAACTTCAATCCATTCATCGGGGCGTTCGCATTCTTAGCTACGACGGCAGTCGTCACATGGTATCTTCAGAAGTCAACCCCTCTTCCTATCGAGTCGATCATCGGGGTCCTCTTCGTTCTGGCGCTCGCAGTAGGTATTCTCATCACTCCTCAGATTGACCTTCTTGAGGCGCTATTTGGTGACGTGTCAAAGGTCACTTTGTACGACGCTGTGTTCACAGCAATTCTATCCGTTTGCGTGATCCTGGTGTTGCGAGCCATCTACGATAAGCTGGCCTTGAGCATGATTTCAAGAGAGCTCGCAGTGTCGAACAGAGTCAAGGTGGAGAGAATCAATCTGGTCTATCTCTTCCTTGTTGCTACGACGGTTGCCTTGGGAATAAAGGAGGTAGGGACTCTGCTGGTCGGTGCAATCGTCATTGTTCCGGCCGCGGCTGCAAGAAACGTGAGTAGGAGTCTATCAGTGTACTCCGTCGTCAGTGCGTTCTTCGGAGTGGTCAGTGCTGTCCTGGGCGTCGCTCTATCGAGCTATGTCGGCGTTCCTGCAGGCCCGTTAGTAGTGCTTGTCAGTTCAGCGTTGTTTGCAGTTGGGCTTGGTGCGAAGATCCTGCGTCTGGTCAGATAACGGGTCCATAGTCCTTCAGCTTAGCGGGCGCGCACTCAACTAAGGGCGGGCGTACCTGCGAGGATCCTTGTCGAAGGTGACCTTGCAGCTAGGAGCACAGAAATAGAAGGTCCGACCCTCATGTTGTGACTTGTACTTTGCCGTCTTCTCATCAACCGTCATTCCGCATATTGGGTCCCTCGCCATGATTTCAATGCCCGTCAGGGAATGGTGGCATAAAAACAGACGGACGATTCTCGTCGTTGACAATCGGGTTCGTTTTTAATACAACCTGACTGCCCCAATTGTGCTGCTACATGGCCAAAGATCCTATCTGCGGAATGTACGTAGATGAAGCGAATACGGAACTCAAGGCGCAAGTGAGGGGCACCACCTACTACTTCTGCAGCGAGACATGCTTGCACCAGTTCACTGCGCCCGAAAAAGAGCTCAAGATCCTAAAACTGCTTGTCGCGGCCTCGGCATTGCTCTCGGTTCCCATACTGTTCTTCACATACGCATCACCACTACCGGGGCGACTAACCAACTACGTCCTTTTCGCCCTCGACACGCCGATCCAGTTTGGTGTCGGGTGGCGGTTCTACAAGGGTACGTATGACAGTCTCAGAAACAGAATGGGCAACATGGACGTGCTGGTTGCACTTGGGACCTCAGCGGCGTGGGGATACTCTGCTCTGGTCGCCTTGGTGCCCGGCTCCTTACCATTCTCCGGAGTGTATTTCGACACATCTGCAGTCATAATCACTCTGATCTTGGGCGGGCGGTATCTTGAACACGTTACGAAGAGCAGGGCCTCTGCCGCAGTAAGGAGACTCGCAGACCTTCAGCCGACGTTCGCTCACCTAGCTGTGGACAACACATTGACAGACGTCCCAATCGAGCGTGTCGTGGTCGGAGACATCCTCGTCGTGAAGCCTGGCGAGAAGATCCCCACCGATGCGGTCATAGTGGAAGGGAAATCTGCGGTCGACGAGTCGATGGTAACGGGCGAAAGTATCCCCGTCGAGAAGGGCGAGGGAGACGAAGTGATTGGTGCCACGATTAACAAATACGGTCTCCTGAAGATAAAGGCCGAACAAGTCGGTCAAGATACTGCCGTCGCTCAAATCATGAGGCTCGTCGCGGAGGCGCAGGTGGGAAGAGCGCCAGTTCAGCGGCTCGCCGATAGAATCGCTTCATACTTCGTACCCTTCGTCGTATCGGCCGCCATAGTCTCTGGACTTCTATGGTACTTCGTGGGACGAATTGGCCCTGGCCTTTCCGTTCTCGCGTTCGTATCGGTTGTCGTCATCTCATGTCCGTGCGCGCTCGGTGTTGCTACGCCTGCCGCATTGTTAGTCGGGACGAGCAAAGGGGCGCAGAACGGCATACTGATCAAAGGAGGAGACTATCTGGAACTTGCTGGCAAGGTCAGCACGGTGGTCTTCGACAAGACGGGCACCCTCACCCTGGGCAAGCCTTCGGTGACCGAAGTCGTGACAGCCGGCAAGGTCACAGCCGACGAGCTCTTGAGTCTCGCCGCTTCTGTAGAGAGGGGTTCGGAGCACCCGTTGGCCGAAGCAGTCCTGAACGAGGCCACAAAGCGGTCTCTCACCCTCTCGGAGCCTCATAACTTCGAGGCTACCGCGGGGAAGGGCGTGAGGGCAGAGGTAGGACACAAGGACGTCGTGATGGGGAATAGGAGCATGATTGTGGACAACGGAGGAGACATTTCGGGAGTGGAGCAAGACCTGACTAGACTCGAAGGAACTGGCAAGACGGTAATGATTGTGATGGTCGATGGCAAAGTCGAGGGGGCCGTTGCCTTTGCAGACACAGTGAAGCCTTCAGCAAGGCCAACAGTCGACGCCCTGAAGAGAATGGGGATTCGCGTTGTTATGGTTACCGGGGACAATGAGCGGACTGCAGCAGCCATCGCACAGAGCATCGGAATAGAAAGATACATCGCCGAAGTCCTCCCGCAGCAGAAAGAGGATGTGATTGGAGCACTGCAGAAGGAGGGGGGAGTGGTCGCAATGGTGGGTGATGGTATCAACGACGCGCCTGCGCTAGCAAAGGCTGACGTTGGGATTGCGTTGGGAAGCGGCACCGACATCGCCAGGGAGACCGGAGGCATTGTGCTTATGAAGGATGACCTGCGGAGCGTCGCGACCGCCATCAAACTCAGCAGGAAGACTCTATCGAAGATTAAGGAGAACCTGTTCTGGGCTTTCGCCTACAACGCCGCACTCATCCCTGTCGCTGCAGGCGCTCTAGTGCCATTCTTCGGAGCGCAGGTTTACAACTTTCTACCATTCCTTGCAGCCGGGGCGATGGCTGTCAGCTCCGTCACAGTGATCAGTAACTCGTTGCTCCTTTTCAGGTTCAGACCTGAGTTCAAGTGAAAGCCTCCAGCGTTCGCTTTGCGGTCGCTGAGCAAAGTACTCTAGGTTCGAATCGACAACATGGGAGGTCTCAGACTTCGACGACTGCCGACACGATTGTTACGGGGGTCGGTCTGATACCGTTCCTTGACCGAAGTTTCTCGATACGGTCGTGTTCCTCACGCAGTCTCGGCGTCTGATTAGGCATGACGTACGAAGGAAACTCGACAGGTGCGTAGTCTCGACTGAATCGCCTCTTTGTCGACGTTGTCCTGGAGAAACCCGCTTGTTCAAGTAGCCACTCCAGTTTCTCGCTGTTTGGCAGGCTCGTTTCCCAACCGAGGGCCACTCTCAATCCGAGGTAGGCAAGGTACACTTCCTCTGCAGCGGACTCGGCTTCCGGAGAAGACTCCGCTATGACCACCTTCCCGCCTTTTGCTGCTACTCTATGCATTTCTCTCACGGTTTCTTTCAATCTGTCTCGGGATAGGAAGTTCCTAATCGCGTGGACGCAACCGATTGCCTCGAACTCTCGGGACTTGACCGGAAGACTGGAGCCGTCTGACCTTATCTCGCTGACTCTGCTGCCCAGACAGAGCCCCCTTGAGCTTTCCAAGAAAACCTTCCACCAATCGGTTCTTTGATGACCGTCCATGATGTCAACCGCTGTAACATGGCTGCCACGGTTGGCGCACGCGAATGCGAAATACCCTCGACCCGTCGCGACGTCGAGCAAGGAGGAGCCGCCTGCTACGAACTCTCTCGCTATGGCGTTCCTTTCCAAGCCGATTCCCGACTCGTCGAATACGTCCCACATTGAGACGCCATGCTTCGAATGGAGTTTGCGGAGGAGTATATCTCGCTCCTTGTTCAAGGCCGCAACAGTTCTCTTGTCTGCTCCCGCCGGGAAGATCTCCTCAGGTAGGTTGCACTCTAAACCAAGGCGCTTGCACAACCTTGGTATGGCCTGACAAGCCAGAGGAAAAATGAAGTCGTCCAACGCCCAACGATGGGTTGCTTTACAGTTTAAAGTCGATTTCACGTGCACTCTGAGCTGGTTATCGCTGCGAAGGTTGTGCACTGGTTCTCGCGCGCTCAGTGCTGGCACGGCCTTCTAGCCTTCGCTTGCCAACCTGAATCCTATTCTTCCCCCTGCGTCAATGTCGTAGCTCTTCCCCCTTATTCGTCTAAACGAGCATCTCGCAGTGTACCAGCCGTCTCTCCATCCACTCCCCTTGGTAATCTTATACTCCTGAGTAAGCAGAAACAAACTCCTTTCCCCGAGATTTGAGTTCCTGCTATTCGGCGAGTCGAGTGTCCATTCTTCTACGTTGCCTGCCATGTCCATCAAACCAAAAGGACTTGCTCCATTGGGATAGACGCCAACGGACGTGGTCCCTCGAATCTTCGCTTCTGCCGTGTTGCACCTGTCCTCCAGGAAACGGTCGCCCCACGGATAGTCTCTTCCATCCGTTCCCCTCGATGCCTTCTCCCATTCGGTCTCATGGGGCAGACGATATGTTGTGCCTGACTTCTTTGAGAGCCATTCGCAGTAAGACACCGCATCGTCCCAGCTCACTCCCCAGACAGGGTGATTCGCCTTCCACGGCAGAAAAGAAGGGCCTACTACCGTGCCCGACCACCATGAAGGGGATTTCCTGCCCGTCTCCCTCAAGAACTTCAGATACTCCATATTGGTGACCAGGTAACGGGAGATCCTGTAGTCTGGCAGTTCAACGACACGTTCAGGTGTTTCAACCCGAAAGGCATGGGATGGTAACCCCGCTTCATTTGCCAATTCACGGGCTCTCTCTTCTGAAATCCCCACTTTGGACCTGGCAGCAGGGATCTTTGCCATTTCTGGTCTAAGCTGCGTTATTCTTGGGTCGCCCACGAAGTTCAGGGCATCAGCTGCCGCTCGTCTCTCAAGCGAGTCTCTGGTCTCGTCTGTCAGGATCCGGGCCAGTTCTTTCGCATACATGGGTCTGTCTTTGGGGTTGATTGAGGAGGTTGTGAGTTGCACCAGCTCTGTCTTCCAAGACAGGATTCGTCTGAGTTTGGCTCGATCAATTGATTCTTGAGGAGGCCTGTCCTGTGCTTGACTTTCGAGTCGATATTGTCTTACGTATCGTCGCAGAGTCGTCATATGTTCCCTCTCGTGCCAAGCTGCTCTCCGAAGCACCTTCCGCAATGTCCACTGCTCCTTTGACTGATGCGCTCTCGATGAGACCACCACAGACATTTCGTCTTTCGAGGCGCTCGTCACAACTCGCTCGAATACTCTCCTAGTCGCCTGCATGAAGCTGATCAGATTGGCGGACCTATACCAGCCTCCTAGGCTATAGTCCC
>JBEKAG010000068.1:0-6325 GCA_050015955.1 Nitrososphaerales archaeon | reverse complement strand
CACTCATCTCGGAGAATGCTGTAGACGAGAAAGTCTCTCCAATCCCCCCTCACGAACATGCTCTTTCGGATTGTCCCCTCCTTCTTGAAGCCAGCCTTCTCCAAGACTCTCTGGGAGCCTAGGTTTCTTGCGTCGGTGTGGGCTTGAATGCGAACCGCCGTGGTGGAGAGGAACAAGTAGTCCAGCAGAAGGTTGAGAGCCTCGGCGCAGTAGCCTTTCTTCCTCTCGCCGGGCAACAGAGAATAGCCGATCTCCAGTCCGAACAGGTCTGGAGAGTTAGGAGCAACCTCCCAGCTCACTACCAAGCCGACCTTGATTCCGTCTTTCTTCTGTATGAAGAAGTTCTTCGGCCTACTCGGGCGGTCAAAGCTCTTCTCCATTTCTACCTTGGACGCCTGAGTCATAGGGACGTATTCACCGGAAAACTCTGGGTTGTTGTGCCATTCCTGCAACAGGGGTGTGTCCTCCTTCTCCACAAGCTTCAGGTCCACATTCTTGCCTTCGAGCAACTCAACTCACGCGTCCGGCTTGACAGGGACGTCTGATAAGCCTGCTCGTGTTCAGCGACCTGGTAAGTCTGCTTTCGTTGGAAGTGGGTCGGACGCGCGCGGCTAGCCCAGGGTAGAATGTTCTTCGTCGACAGATACCCTGCCACAAGCCCACTGACCACTGCTACCATTAGCACGCGCGCTGCGTATGCAAGGTTGGCCATCAGTTGCGTGAATGTCGCCGGCGAATCCAAACCCTCACTCGAGCGCGCGCGCACATCTGATCTCTTTCCACAAGTGACTAGGTGCCGTTTCAGATGGTATAATCGAGGATAACGGAAGATAGTCAGAGTACAATGCGGGAGGATACCCTAGACAACAACGGAGGATAGTGGGGGATAGTGCCAGGTAATAACGGAGAATAGTGGAGGACAACCGGAAAAATCATTAGCCGAGGGGTGGCCCCTAATAGTGGTACATGCAAACGGAAGGCAGGGGGCGACAGCCTGTCGACAGCTAGACCTGTCGATGTCTGCTGTGCTGGCTTTCGGTGGCTAGCGCTCCACCCTTTGCTCCCTGCACTGCTCTGGGGCTATCCTTTCGATGCCCCTAGACTATCCCTCGCTATCCTCGGATGTCATCCGGGTGTACTTGGGTAGGTCTTGGCTGGCCAACGGCTGTCTTTGTCTGCGCGCGCGGAAGTCCATTGTCTGGGTCAGCGCGCGCATGTCTGGGCGCAAGCCTGCCAACCTGTCTGCGATGGAGGGGATGGCTGTCGTTCTGTTCAGGGAGGCCGTGTGGAGCCTGCCCACCCCGGAGCGCGCTGCGCTTCCAGGCGCGCGCTCAGGAAGGGTTTTCTGCCACAGCGAAGACGCGCGGATAGCTTGAGGGTCGAGGTGAGGGAGGCCCGGCCGGGCGACAAGGCGCCGCTGATGAGCTTCATCAGAGACACTTGGGGAGGACACGACTACATCCCATATGTCTGGGACGCATGGATGAGGGACAAGGACTCGAAGATGTTCGTCGTCCTCGCGGATGGTAGGCCCGTCGGGATGAACAGAGTCTGCTTCTTGGAAGACGGGTCGGCGTGGCTGGAGGGCGCCAGGGTCCATCCCGACTACCGGGGGATGGGCCTCGCCACGGCATTGGCGGAGGAATCCATGCGACTGGCCAGGAGGAGAGAGGTCCGCGTTTTCAGGCTCACCAGCGGCTCCAGGAACTATCGCGCCCACAGGCACATAGCGAGAATCGGTTTCAAGGAAATCTCGCGGATTAGCGTCTATGTGCCATCGAAGATAGCGAGACCAGGCCCCACCCGCGGAGTGAGACACGCAGGGAAGGATGACGAGGCGGCAGTAACGCGGATGATTAGGGACTCGGGAGAGTTCAGGCTCGGTTCAGGGGTGATGTGGGATGCCTTCAAGGCGGTGGCGCTGATTGAGGACACGATTGACCGCGCCTTGGCTGCGGGCGAGGTGTACACGATGGGGAAGGCTGTGGCCATAACCAAGCCCAGCGGGGAGAGAAACGAGCGCTGGAGGCAGGTCTGCTTCGTCGCAGGAGAGGGCGCTGGCGCATTGCAGCTGATAAGGCACGTGTTCGGCCGGAAAGAGGAATTCAGAACGACCTGGAGACTGGTCTACCTCCCCGAGGGGTCGCACCTCATCAAAGTCCTCAGAGAGGCAGGGATGGTCAGGCACCACTCCTACATTCTGTTCGAGCGACGCGCGGCCAATGGTTAGGGCCAGCACCCCTTCTGGGAGCCACATAGAGCGGGCGGTAGGGAACGTAGCGCGCGCTCCACCCGAGGTACCTCAACCTCCTGAAGAGGCTCGGGCTGGCCTAGGCTGCAACTGCAAAGGCGCGCGCCCTAGCTGTCCTCTTGCTGCGCTGGTCCTGTCGCTCTTTCGGGCAGCTCTGAATAGGTCCCGTCTTTTGTTCTGTACAGCGCCAGCCTGGCTAACGTCGTCCAGTTCCCGTCAAACTTCCGCAGCTGAACGGTCACCACTTCGTCCTCGGGATTGGACCTTCCTGGCCATACGGCCACGTTCAGGAACTCGCCGGCTTCAAGCCTCCTAGAGAAGCTGTACTTGGGGGTCCTCTTCTCGCTCATTGGGCAAGCATCCTCATCCTCTCCCATTTATCAGCATGGGTCGGAATCTGCAGCGACTCATGGGCGGAGAACGCTGGCACAGAACGATTCGCCACATCATACGGTGCTCGCGCGCTCGCTGCCAGACGGCGAGCGCAGACTCACTGCGATAATGTTCACGCATTGACGGTTAGCCCGCGCGCTACCCAGCCTGTTCACTTGAGTAGCGCACGCGTCTACTTCAGGGCTCCGCAAACTGTTTTGTCACCGGACAGTCCTTGACGCGCAAGGGACCCTAGTAGCGCGTGCCTACAGCGACCGTCGCCGTAATCTGCAGCGGGATGTCCAGGCCAAGCTCGATTATCTTGGCCCGGCGGAGACAGTACGGACAGGACCAATTCTAAACCTGGAGACTGTCGGGGCGAACAACTTAAGCGCGGGCCCGGCCGAGAGCGCCAGACATGGGCCCCCGGGCGTTCGACAGGGTGGCCGACAGCTACGATGCGACCAGGTCGCTTCCCGAGCCCGTCATGGATTCAGCGCTCGACGCGATGAGGCTCGCGCTGGCAGACTGTAGAACCGTCATCGACGCAGGGGTCGGGACGGGCAGGTTCGCGAAGCCTCTTCAGGAGATGGGCTTCGATGTGGTGGGCGTCGATGTCTCGCCTGGCATGCTGGCGAAGGCGAGGGAGAAGGGAGTGAAGGGCCTGGTCCTTGCCGACCTCCACGGCCTCCCCGCGAGGGATGAGGCGTTCGACGCGGCGGTGGTCGTCCACGTGCTCCATCTGGTGAGGGACTGGAGAGCAGTGACTAAAGAGGTAGGCAGGGTCTGCAAGAAGAAGGTGGTCTCGCTCGTCGGCGGACGCGCGCACGATGGGCCGAGCGTCAGAACCGATTATCTGCGCCTGCGGTCGGAGTTCGGACGGGGGCTGGACAGGTTCGAGGACGGAGAGGAGGGCCTCAGAAGGCTCGCCCCGCCTTCCCAAGTACTCAGGGTTGCGGAGTATTCTGATGAGGTCAGCGCCGACGACGAAGTGTCCTATCTCGAGGGGCGCGGGTCGTCCGTGACCTGGGACCTAGACGAGGACACCCATCGACGGATAATCGCCGAGCTCCGGGCGACCTATCGGGGCAGAATCCTGCAGAAGAAGCGCCTCATCGAGCTAGCGGTCTGGGATGCAGGACGGTTTCTGGCAGCGGGGCGCGCCGCCGACCTTGGCAGTTGAGGCGCGGCTTGGCAGTTGAGACCTACGAAGACGCTTACAGTCACTGTGGATTAGCCTAATATCGTTGCTATAACGCGGTTTTGCTGATGACAATAACAGGACTGGATACCGTGGCAATCGTCGTGTCTGACAAGAGGCGTGCGATCGAGTGGTATCGTGACGTCCTGGGATTGAAAGTCGCGTACGTGGGTCCCCCTGAGTCGAACAAAGACCCGACAGTTCAGGGCCGGCCAGAGAACCCGGGGCACTGGATAGAAATGGGGATGCCTCGACCGATGACCCGGGTACACCTTTGCCAACTACAAGATGGGCGCACAGAACCGGGCCCGACCGGAATCACATTCCTATCAGACAACATTATGGAAGACTATTGGCGCATGAAAACTAAGGGGGTTCGATTTCTCAGCGCCCCGGAGAGGACAGAATGGGGAGAGTGGCTGTGTGAATTTGCAGACCCTGATGGGAACGAGTTCGACCTGAAGCAGTGGACTTCCTCACCATGACGAAAATCCCCACAGAATCGATGCAGGCTACTCGTTAAATAACGCCGGGCGACTCGAAGGACCATGTCATCAGATGACTGGAGAGGGAAAGGACATTGGTCGGACTGGGAACACAACCGGCCCCTGGGGCCCATTGTCGTCACGTTCCTCGCAGCAATAGGGTGGCTGATCTTCATCCTAGTCTACGCCTTGGAGTGGTCCAGCCGCTACTCGACTTTCCAGAACTTCATAGTGACCGTAGTCACACTGGTCATCATGGGTCTGTTCATCGGCCTGGCCTGGGTAGTCTGGGGGATGAGGCAAGCCGGAAGGTGGATGAAGCACGAACATCCCTCCACACCGGGGTAGCCCGCGCCTCTAGGGAACGCGCGCTGATTGGCGGCTAGAGTGCGCGATGTTGGGAGAGCCCAATTAGGTACTGCTTGACCCTGGCAGCTACGAGAACGTCAGCAGAGTCTCCCCCCTGCTTGTAGCACTCCAGCGCCTTCTCGCAGAGCGGGAGGGCCTGCTTGGCCTTCGATTTCGTGTCCGCCTCCTGTGAAAGTATCTTCCTCACAGCCTCGAGATACCAGTCACCACTCGTCTTGCTATCCTCAAGCTTTTCATGACATTCAGCCAGCCACCTACAGCACTCGACCCTTTCAGCCAGAGACCTGTTTTCGTTGGAAGCCTCGCCTTCTAGAAAGGATATCGCTCTTCCATACTCACCGCTGTGAATCATCACAACTATCTCTTGAAGGCTCATTCATCATCTACAATGACGGCTAACATCATAAGATCTCGTGTAGTCTTTGCGTTACCCCGGACTCAAAAACCCCACACAAAGGCGGCCGCTAGTCTGGGCGCATGCATGGCACGTGGTCAGGTATTCCTTGCGTCAACAAGAAATCCGAATCCACTCGGATGTTGCGCGCGCGCCCGGCCAGCCTCAATACTTTGAAGTGAACGGGTGCTCCTTCCAATGCGCGCGCAGAGTGTATCTGTCGGCAATGCGGGGTTTGAGGCACTCGAGGGATAGGGTAATCGAAGGATTTATGATGGTGAGTTCAACCGAACTTGGTTTGACAAGTCATTGAACGCGAATAGGACAGTCCTGACGATCGACGGCAGTGACATAACAGTCGAGGATGTTGTGAGAGTTGCGAGAAACGACGCAAGGGTCGAGTTATCCCAGGAAGCGATTTCGAGGATTAAGGCGTCCAGGGCGATTGTGGAGAAACTCATCGCCAAAAAAGAAAGAATCTACGGGGTCTCCACTGGCATAGGCGAGTTGTCAAACGTAATCCTGACTCCTGAACAGGTTAGAGACTTCCAGAAATACATCGTTTACAGCCACGCAGCTGGTTGGGGCGACCCTGTCGCCATTGATGATGCAAGAGCTGCTTGGCTGACAAGGACAAACGTGTTGGCAAAAGGCTATTCCGGACTGCGACCCGTCCTAGTTGAGACCTTGGTCGAGATGCTGAACAAAGGCGTTACTCCGGTGATGTGCCAGAAAGGCTCGGTGGGAGCAAGTGGCGATTTGTCACCCCTGGGGCAGGGAGCACTCGTGCTCTTGGGAGAGGGAGAGGCATTCTATTACGGCGACAGAATGAAAGGAAAGGAAGCAATGGACAGGGCGGGAATCAAGACCGTTGTGCTGGAGGCGCGGGACGGACTAGCCCTGATAAACGGCTCGAATCTTGTAGCAGGCATGGGATGCCTGCAGGTCTACGATGCTGACATTCTTGTGAAAGCCTCGGAGATTGCCGCTGCGATGACACTGGAGGCTCTCCTGCCGAACATGCTTGCGTATGACGAAAGAATCCACAAGGTGAGAGGTTACGAGGGTGCCGTCCAGTGCGCCGAAAACATAAGGAAGATCGTGAAGGACAGCGAGGTATTAAAGCAGAAACCGCAGAAGGTCCAGGAATCCTACAGTTTGAGAAGCACTCCTCAAGTTGTCGGAGCAGCGAAGGACACGTTGAAATTCGCGAGAAGGATGTTCGAAACGGAGATCAATGGTGTAGGCGATAA
>JBEKAG010000067.1:0-6327 GCA_050015955.1 Nitrososphaerales archaeon | reverse complement strand
GACATCGCGGTCTTCAATATGCTTGGATACTCATTCGACAAGGGGTACCCGGGTAGGGGCGTCATCGAAGCGGTCGGGTCAGGCTTCGACATCCGTCATGGAGACCTCGCTCTCCGGGCAAACCTGGCCTCAGTGAAGGGTAAGCGAATTGTTGACAGGCGGGCAGGCAGGAACCTCACCCAAGACGAGGCGGTGAGGCTGGCAGAGGGTCTGAACGGCATCAAATTGAAGGGAGCAGAGCTAGAGTTTCGTACTACGGTATCATACCGGGGCGTCCTTGTTATAAGGGCGGACCAGTCGCTGTCGGCTGAGATTTCAAACACAGACCCGGCCTATGCGAAGATAGGGGGGTTCGGGGCTGCAAAACCCACCGTCAACGGCGAGAGCGTAATGGCTGCAAGGCCTGAGTCAAAGACTGCGGCTGCGAAGAGGGCGGCGGACCTTGTCAACGAGTTCACCATCAAGAGCGCCAAGGTCCTGTCAGAGAGTTCAGTCAACAAAGAACGCATTCGAGAGGGGAAGCTTCCCGCCAACTGTGTGCTCCTGCGTGACGCGGGGGACCACTTGCCCAAGATCGAATCTTTCGAGGAGAAGTACAGGATGAAAGGGACGGCCCTCGTTGAGATGCCTGTTGAAGCCGGAATCGCTAAGATTCTGCGGATGAAGATGGTGATGGTGAAGAACAGAAACGACATGAAGGAGAAGGCGACCCTCTTCACACGAGAACTGCGCGAGGGAACAGCGGTCTACGTCCACGTCAAGGGGCCAGACGAGTTCGGCCATGACGGGGACGCCTTGGGTAAGAAGAGAGCGATAGAAGTGATCGACAGGGACTTCTTCTCTGCCATGGCTGGTCGGGTCGGCGATGTGAAGGTTGGTGTCTCATGCGACCATGCAACCCCGTGCACCATCAGAATGCATGCCAGCGATCCGGTCCCCCTCTTGGTCAGCACAGATTCGAAAGGTGACGGCATGCGGTACACGGAGAAGAATGCAAGGAAAGGCACCCTCGGGACAATCAAGGGAAAGGAGGTTCTTGGATTAATCGCGACCGGTAGGGTCGGCGACCGAGTTTCCTGAAGTCCCGAAGTGCGTATTCGAGTTCTGTAGCGGTCTTGCCGCTTCTGGTTCTACGCTCGCGCGCCGAACAATCCCAACTGGAGTGTTAATCGCCATTCTATTCCGTGCAGAGGCTCTCCGCGCCGGCCCCCGCAGCCCGTCGAAAGTCTTCTAATCTGAGCTCGACGACCTAGCGGGCGTGGCACGTCACTTCGTTTACATGCTGGAGTGCTCGGACGGAACCCTGTACACGGGCTATACTACCGACGTCGACAGGCGTCTCCACCAACACAACTCAGGAAAGGGAGCGAGGTATACTCGGTCAAGGACACCTGTAAAGCTCGCATTCAAAGAAAGGTTCCGCAGCAGGGCCGACGCACTAAGGCGTGAGATTCAGATAAAAAGCATGAACAGGAGTTCGAAGCTCCTGCTGTGCACGCGCGCGCCGGGGCAGAGCCCAGGCTAGCTAGTACGAACCACCTCGTGCTCCACTGGTGTCGCTGTTCTTACTTGCCGACGACTATTTGGATTGAGGAGATGTTTCTCTGTTCAGCGCCTTCGCCAACGACCTCTGTGTCGATGCCGATGTCTTTGACCTTGTACATGCCGTTGCCCAGCCTTTTGGTGACGATTTCCGCCACGTCGACTGCTCTGCCGATTGCCATTCCCCTTGCCTTGACGACAATCTCACCGGCCTGAGTAAGCTGGATGAGCGCGCTCATAGCATAACTCATGACCGGCTTCTGGCCGACGAAGATATGGTTCTGGGGCGCAGACCTCTGCATTTGGCCACTTTGCTGTTGAGTTGCTGGTGTTGGCGTCTGTTCTTCAGAGTGCTCCTCTGATTCGTCTGAGTCGGTTTTTCTCTTTGGCATATGACTGACCTTATTCGCCATGACCCCCACGCCGCGTATATAATCCTTTGAGTTGAATGTCCTAGAAACTCCAACTGTGATCATTCCCACCGACCTCGCCAGTTTGGCTATGGCGCGCACAGCATGGCAGTGACAAAAAACCTAGGCTTCAAGACCGACTCTCGCCCGCTACTTAGCGAGGGCCTTTATTGGTATATCCTGAGTCGTCCCGTCGGGGAGCGACCTTCTGATTGAGATTGGAAGAGCGTCCTCCTCGAGCTCGGCCGTTGCGACTTCGATTGGTCCCCGATAGGCACCCTCCGTTGAGATGAAAGGAGGCGCTCCCATCGCAATCTGAAGGGATCTGGCCCCAACTATCCTAGCCTTCTCAAACCTTGTCAGTTTAGGGGGCCCGATTCTGACCTCGAACGCTGTGACTGAGGGCTGCCTAGCTTTCTTCTGTGTTTTCGCAGGTGACAACAGGAATCCTCGGGGACGTCTCGCTCTCTTGAGTCATCAAATAAGTCTTTGCCGATGAGCGCAAGAAAAGCGCTTAAGGGCGGCGGAGACGGGGTCCGACGATTGTCCACTGAACCTCTCGCTGGCTCGGTCTCCAAGGTCGATTGTATCGTTTCTTTCATGGGGGGCGGTCAGGCCAAGGTCTCCCTCTACAGGCACCTTTCTCCCCTTTCCGTCAACGCCATCACGAGGATTCTTCCAGTCGATAGCAGGGTCAACATTCAACCGGGCATGCGCTGCCTCTTCACCCCCCTCAAGGTGGGCGTCGAGAAGCCCCGGACTTCGTTCGCCAGAGGGGATGTCGCTCTCCTCGCATCCGGAAGCCTGATTTGCATCTTCACACAAGAGGCCAGAAGTGACCGCCCGCTCAACCCGCTCGGTAAGGTAGACGAAGGTCTCGAGCTGTTCGACAAGATGAAGCCGGGCGACACGGCGCACCTCTTCCTTAGAGAGCCCCATCCGACAGGACAATGCTGAGACATTGGTGTCCCGTGAGCGGTGAGAGATCAGGGTCATGCAAACTGCATAGCCCGTGGAGTCGGCGAAAGCCTGGGTCAGCATTTGGTGCGCAGTGACGCGCGCGCGCGCGCGCGCGTCCGCAGGCGGAGTCCTGACAGCCTTGGGGTTGGTAATCACCTGCTTCGGTGCGTTAAGAGTGATGCGTAAGCCTTCGCCCGGTTAGCGCAGCGTGAGCCTGTCGCGCGCTTGGTCGTGCCACTAGTTGCTAAATACCCCGAAGAGAAACATCACACGGACATGGAATTCAAGCGACCGACCGGTTCCGCGGGAAGTATTCCACGAGATTGGATAGACGAGAAGCTCCCAACGTGTCCCTTCTGCGGGTCGAATGAGCCTCTGTGGGAGGTCGGGCTAGAGTGGAAACCGACGATGGCCCGGCACCACTTTAGGTGCCAGAAGTGTGAAGGAATCCTCTCCATACCTATGGCCGCAGTGGCATCTCAAAACGCGAGCGTGGAGAGTTCTCGAATCGAAAGTATTGGGACTGATGGCAAAGCACTGCCCGCAGGCGTTTCCTCAGGAATGGAATACCCGCTCAAGACATTGCTAGAGTGGGCCAACCAATCCAATGCAGAAGGTGCTCTGGGAGAATCTGGTGCGAAAGGCGAGGAGCCGTCGACGCCCTCGGAGGGACGACGGACGAACGCATGCGTGGAAACGGCAATCCTTCGTGGGAATTGCGTTTGTTTGAAGAACGATGTTTCATGGGACAAGGCGTACTGCGATTTTTCTTACGACCACGACCTACGGATCTTCAAACTCACAACCAAAGGCGACATTTGGACATCATTTGAGCCTAGCCTAGTCCAACGAGTCGTCGCCCAAAAGACTGGGGCGTTCCTCAAGAAGTGGGAAGTTAACATCCAAACGAAGTGGCCAGAGGGAGATGAGTTCACCTTCATTTTTCAGCAGCCGAACAAGGAACTAGCGGAGAGTACAAAGGCCAAGATCCATGGCATAGTTACAACCAGCAGAGGGTTCGACGAGGTCATCCGGCTTCTTAAGACACGTGAACGAGTCCCAAGCTCAGAGGTGGCTGCGCTACTCTCCAAGTTCAACCTCGATGCCACGGACCAAAGCGTTCAGCATGTTGTGGAATCGGCCATTACGAGCGGCCAGGTTGAAGGCGTGTTTGACGGGAAGGAGTTCATCAGAAGTTCGGCCTCCAAAGGAAGACAGTCAGGTACGACATCGTGACAAGGTCCGAGATGAGTAGTTCGCGGGCTATAGTCATCACATGCCCGAAATACGGGGCTGCCATTCCGCTTCAAGGGAAAGAATCTAGCAGTAGTCGCAAGTACTGTGGGACGCCCTACACAGTGCCTAGAAAGATTCTGAATATGATATAGACCACTGAAGCGCGCGCTGTCTCCTATGGATCCAAATGCCATGGCGCGCTCAGCGCGGTTTCCCTAAGTTGTTGGTCCCTTCGCTCTACTAACACCGCTCATTATTACATGTGGCTCCAGGGAGGGGCATCAATCGGGGATTTCGCGGTCGTGTACCGCTGGCAATTTACGTCTTTGGCGTGATTGACCAGACAGAGTCAACTAGTCTTGTCCCTTCCCTTACATCTGACCAAGCGGGTCTAACCCCGTTTCGCGCGCGCTCTACACACGCCTCATCTTTCACTGTCGCAGATACGTGGCGTCCAGACTTTCCGCCAGCAGGGTGGAGTTCACCCGTCCGCCGTCTTCGAGCCACAGAGTCACCGGCAGCTGACGGCCTGCGTTCTCCATCACGTAGTAGACGACGGGGCCGTGAAGAAACACGATTGGACCCAAGACCGTCTGCATGGTGCCGTTGGGCAGCGTTACGGAATAAGTCCGGCGGGTGAAATACGAGGAGTTGACTGTCTGGTCGCCTATGGTCACTTGCACTATCGGCGAAGTTATCGACTCATTCAGCAGTATCCAGGCCGACAGGTTGGATTCCAGGACCCTTCCGGACGCATAGACCGTCGTCTTAGTCGCGATCAGGCCGCTGCCTGGTCCCGGCCCGGCCGAGGGGTTCTCCTCCACCGCCAGGTTCCCGCGCACGACCTCCCCGTTGCTGAGGCTCACGTCGAAGGGGACAGAGCTCACCGACCCGATATAGTCATGGATGGCAGAGTCGTTGATGGTATAGAACCCGATGAGGCAGGAGTCTGCCTGGTAACACAGGACGAGGTAGGCGGCGCTTCCCCGGCCCTTGGGAACCTGGTTGAGCGCGTAGGGCCCCATGCTCACGCTGCTGACCGAGACGTTGAACAGGCGCCCGTTGACGTTGAAGAAGCCGAAGACGGCCTCTGTGAAGACGGGAGGCTCATCGACCTGGCCGACTGCCCCACCGGTAAAGGGGAGAACAGGGTTGGAGATATCCGCTACAAAGGCCACGGCAAGGACCATGCCCGCCACCACAGCCGCAGTCAGGACAGGGAGAAGCCGATCCCCGCAGATGTCACTGTTCCTCAGGCCAGAACATGCTCCTCATCTTCTGCAGCATCGCCCTGTATCTCGGATCGGCCCTACCCCGCTCGAATAGAGGGCAGTACAGTGCATATCCAACGTTGAGCGCATGATGGTCTACAGCCCGGTTGAGGTAGTCGAAGTATGAGTCTAGGTCTCCGAGTGCGTAGTAGACGAATGCGATGTCATTGAAACGCAGCGGCCCCGTTCTTGACTCTTCGATCTTCCTAATGACCTGCAGAGCTGAATCTCTATTGCCCGCTTGAGCGGTCATGAACCCCTTCATCCAGGTCACCCAGGGATGGGCCGGCTCTAACTTCTCAGCCATCGCATGGAGTTCCTTCGCCTTTTCGTTGTCTCCCTTCGAAAGGTAGTACTCCGCCATGACCCTGTAGGTGCCAGCTGGAGCCAACTGCGCCGTCTTCTCCCAATGCTGAAGCGCCTCCTTTTCCCTTCCTACGTAGAAGTAGACCATCCCGAGGTCCCTCACGTTGGAGGGGGTGATGGGATCCAAGCGGTAGTAGGTCTCGACGAGCCTGACTGCCTCCTCGGCTTCTCCCCTTAGTGCAACCACGTTGGACAAGGCATTGTATGCTTCTGCAAGACTAGGATTCAACTCGATTGCCCTTCTTGCTTCGGCCTCGGCATTGACCATGTCATCCTCGTTGAAGAGCAACACTGAAAGGACGGCGTGGGCTTCGGCGAGGTCAGGGTCCAGGTCGAGAGCCTTTCTCAGGGGAGCCTTCGCCGCTGCGATTGACTCCTCCCATGGGTCGTAGCCGCTGTTTCCGAGATGCTGGTAGCAAGCGGCCAGGGCTACGTAAGCCCTGGCGAAAGAAGGATCCAACTCGACCGCTTTTGTGAGGAGCCCAACGGCCTGCCTGACGGAGGACTCGCCCCCCTCTCGAAGCAATTCCCTACCCTGCAAG